>NZ_JBHWYX010000001.1:0-237920 GCF_042728795.1 Streptomyces sp. NPDC060184 | reverse complement strand
CGGGGGGGGGTCCACCTTCTTCCCCGGGGGGTGGGGCGGGGGGGTTTGTTTTACCCTCCACCCCCCCCCCCGCGGTGGTGGTGGCGACCGGTGTTTCACGTGAAACACCGGTGGGTCAGGAGTCGGCGACCGTACGTCGCCACCGGAACATCGCCAGGGCGACGGCCGCGTAGAGCACGGCCACCCCGGCCACCACGGGGACGGACCGGCCGTCGGCCGGCAGGAGGAGCGCGGAGACGGCCGCCGCGCTCACGAACGCCACGTTGAAGAGCACGTCGTAGAGGGAGAAGACCCGGCCCCGGTAGACGTCGGCCACCGACGTCTGGACCACCGTGTCCGTCGCGATCTTGGAACCCTGCGTCGCCATGCCGAGCACGAAGGCCGCGGCCATCATCGGTGCCGGAGCGAACGACAGGCCCAGGGCGGGTTCCAGGACGGCCGAGGTTCCCGCACAGACGACGATCCATCCGTACCGGCCGAACCGGTTCACGGCCCAGGGCGTCACGACCGCGGCGACGAAGAAGCCGGCCCCGGAGATCCCCAGCGCCAGTCCGAGCAGCGCCAGCCCTTCGGAGTCGTCGTCCGACCACGCGTAGCGGCAGAGCATGAGCACCATGACGGTCAGGGCGCCGTAGCAGAAGCGGAGCACCGTCATGGCGATCAGCGCCCGGCCCGCGTCCCGGCGCTCCACCAGGTGCCGCATTCCGGCGACGAGCCCTCGCGCGGTGATCCCCAGCGCCGCCCGCAGGCGTACCACGCTCTCCTGGGCGTCCGGGCCCAGCAGCTTCCGGGGCAGGGTCAGGGAGACCAGGGCCGAGCACAGGTAGAGCAGGGCGCCCAGCAGGACCACTGCGGCGTCCGAGTCGTCGGCCAGCAGGCGGACGGCGAAGGCGAGTCCACCACCGGCGGTGGCCGCGAGTGTGCCGGCGGTCGGGGAGAGCGCGTTGGCGAGCACCAGCCGGTCGGCGTCGACCACACGTGGCAGGGCGGCGGAGAGCCCGGCGAGGACGAAGCGGTTGACCGCCGTGACGCAGAGCGCCGACGCGTAGAAGAGCCACTCGGGCACGGAGCCGAGGATGAGCAGCGCGGTGCAGCAGGCGAGGACGGCTCGGAGCAGGTTCCCGTGGAGGAAGACCTGGCGGCGCGGCCAGCGGTCGAGCAGCACCCCGGCGAACGGGCCGACCAGGGAGTAGGGGAGGAGCAGGACCGCCATGGCGGAGGCGATGGCGCCTGCCGAGGCCTGCCTCTCGGGCGAGAAGACGACGTGCGCGGCCAGCGCGACCTGGTAGACGCCGTCCGCGGCCTGGGAGAGGAGCCGTACGGCGAGGAGGCGACGGAAGTTCCGAAGGCGCAGGAGTATCCGCAGATCACGCGCGACAGCCATGGGAGCAAGGGTCACATACGCCGAAGGTCCCCGAGCGCGCGGGCTCGGGGACCTTGGACGTCAGACGCGTGTGCGGGTGGTGACGCCCCCGCACGGGGCGGTGCTGTCAGCCGCGGGGCTGGATCAGCGCTCGACCTCGCCCTTGATGAACTTCTCGACGTTCTCGCGGGCCTCGTCGTCGAAGTACTGGACCGGCGGGGACTTCATGAAGTACGAGGACGCGGAGAGGATCGGGCCACCGATGCCGCGGTCCTTGGCGATCTTCGCGGCACGGACGGCGTCGATGATGACACCGGCCGAGTTCGGGGAGTCCCACACCTCGAGCTTGTACTCGAGGTTCAGCGGGACGTCGCCGAAGGCGCGGCCTTCGAGGCGGACGTAGGCCCACTTGCGGTCGTCCAGCCACGCCACGTAGTCCGACGGACCGATGTGGACGTTGTCGGCACCGAGCTCGCGGTCACGGATCTGCGAGGTGACGGCCTGCGTCTTCGAGATCTTCTTGGACTCCAGGCGCTCACGCTCGAGCATGTTCTTGAAGTCCATGTTGCCGCCGACGTTCAGCTGCATCGTGCGGTCCAGGATGACGCCCCGGTCCTCGAAGAGCTTCGCCATCACGCGGTGCGTGATGGTCGCGCCGACCTGCGACTTGATGTCGTCGCCGACGATCGGGACACCGGCCTCGGTGAACTTGTCGGCCCACTCCTTGGTACCGGCGATGAAGACCGGGAGGGCGTTGACGAACGCGACCTTGGCGTCGATGGCGCACTGGGCGTAGAACTTCGCCGCGACCTCGGAACCGACGGGGAGGTAGCAGACGAGAACGTCGACCTGCTTGTCCTTGAGGATCTGGACGACGTCCACGGGGGCCTCGGCGGACTCCTCGATCGTCTGGCGGTAGTACTTGCCCAGACCGTCGTGGGTGTGGCCGCGCTGGACGGTGACGCCGGTGCTGGGCACGTCCGCGATCTTGATGGTGTTGTTCTCGCTGGCACCGATGGCGTCCGCGAGGTCGAGGCCGACCTTCTTCGCGTCGACGTCGAAGGCGGCGACGAACTCGACGTCGCCCACGTGGTAGTCGCCGAACTGGACGTGCATCAGACCGGGCACCTTGCCGGCCGGATCGGCGTCCTTGTAGAACTCGACGCCCTGCACCAGCGAGGCGGCGCAGTTGCCCACGCCGACGATGGCTACGCGAACCGAACCCATTCCGGTTGCTCCCTGTGTGTAATGGTGGTCCCGACGATGGCTTCCGCGATACGCGGACGCTTCATCAGGCGGTGTGATCGGACGGATCCGGCGGGGTGTCAGCCCGGCGCCGGGGCAGGCCGCCCGTTTCCTCTGCGGTGTCCTGCTGAGAGGAGCCCTCGGGCCCGGACCGTCGCCGGTCCCGTCCCGAACGCTCGCTCTCGATGAGCTCGTTCAGCCAGCGCACTTCGCGCTCCACGGACTCCATGCCGTGCCGCTGCAGCTCAAGTGTGTAGTCGTCGAGTCGTTCCCGGGTGCGGGCGAGAGAGGCGCGCATCTTCTCTAGGCGCTCCTCCAGCCGGCTGCGCCGGCCCTCCAGGACACGCATCCGCACATCGCGTTCCGTCTGGCCGAAGAAGGCGAAGCGAGCCGCGAAGTGCTCGTCCTCCCAGGCGTCCGGGCCGGTGTGCGAGAGCAGCTCCTCGAAGTGCTCCTTGCCCTCCGCCGTCAACCGGTACACGATCTTCGCCCTGCGCCCCGCCAGTGAAGAGGCGGGCGTCGCGAGATCGGCCGGGGCGGTGCTCGGCTCCTCGATCAACCAGCCACTGGCGACCAGCGTCTTGAGGCAGGGGTAGAGGGTTCCGTAGCTGAAGGCGCGGAAGATGCCCAGCGAGGTGTTGAGGCGTTTGCGCAGCTCGTAGCCGTGCATCGGGGACTCGCGGAGCAGTCCGAGTACGGCGAATTCGAGGATGCCGGAGCGCCTGCTCATCTTCGCCTCCTTCGTTGCCGTGCGGTCCCGTGGTGCTCGGTCCAGGTGCTTATGCCGCCCTGATGTATCGACTCGATACATCTGCACGATAGATCGGTCCGAAGGGTTCGACAAGGGCTGCCTTCGTGAACGGCGTCACATCACTAATTCGTAGCAAGCGACTTGCGTCATTTGGGGTGAACTTCGGCCCTAGATGGGTTTTGACCGTGCGTAGTCTGTCCGGCATGCAGATCACCGGGAACCGCGGGGCGCCGCCGGGCGTCAGAACACGCGGACTGCCGGATGTACTGCGGATGTGCCTTCCGCAGGGCCTGTCCGCAATTCGGGGGGGACCGGATCTCAACTGCCGCTTCCAGGCGCTCTCGCCTGCCCGAGGAGTAGTCGTTCGATGAGCGAGCACCGTCGCAAAACGCCTCAACCGCAAGACGGGGGGCGTGCCGCGGCCCGACGAGCCGCGCCGCAGTCAACAGGACGCCGCGCAGCACCATCACCCAGGGTGACGCAGGAGTCACCCTCGGGGTCGTACGCCGAGGAACGTCCGCCGGGAGGCCGCGCCGAAGCGCGTCGTGCCGCCCAGCGCGGCGGTCGGCGGCGCGGGGCCGAGGGCCCTGGTTCCGGAGGTCCGGGCGGCGGCGGGGGAGGTGGCCGGCGTCGCGGCGGGGGTTCCGAAGGCCCCGGGCGGGGCCGGGGGCCCGAGGGCCCGGGCAAGAAGCGGATCATCGACTACCCGCGCTACGGCAAGTACGGATTCCGCCGCTGGGTGCCCTCGTGGAAGCTGGTCTCGGGCCTCTGCCTGAGCTTCCTCGGACTCCTGATGGGCGTCGCGGGCGTCTCGTACGCGCTGGTGCAGATGCCGGAGGTCAGCAAGGCGGCCAAGGCGCAGAACAACGTCTACTACTGGTCCGACGGCTCGCAGATGGTCGCGACCGGTGGTGAGGTGAACCGCCAGGAGATCAGCTACGCGCAGATCCCCGCGGCCATGCGCTACGCGGTGATCTCCGCCGAGAACAAGTCGTTCGAGACGGACCACGGCATCGACCCGATGGGTATCGCGCGCGCCCTGTTCAACATGGCCAAGGGCGGTGAGACCCAGGGCGGGTCGACGATCACCCAGCAGTTCGTGAAGAACTCGATGCTCACCCAGGAACAGACGATCAGCCGCAAGTTCAAGGAACTGTTCATCACGCTGAAGGTCGGCAGCAAGATGGACAAGGACGACGTCATGAAGGGGTACCTCAACGTCTCCTACTACGGACGGGGTGCCTCCGGGCTCCAGGCCGCGGCGCGTACGTACTACGACAAGGACGCCACCGAGCTGAACCCGAGCGAGTGCGCCTTCCTGGCCACCCTCCTCAAGGGCGCCAGCTACTACGACCCGGCCGGTGCCCCCGAGGTGGACCCGGTGCAGGCCACCGCCGAGAAGAATCTGGCCCGGTCCAAGAAGCGCTGGGGCTGGATCCTCGACGAGGAGGTCAAGGACGGCCACCTCTCCGCGGCGGAGCGGGCCAAGTACACCGAGTTCCCCATGCCGGTCGCGCCGAAGAAGAGCGCTCAGCTCAGCGGCCAGACCGGCTATCTGGTCGACCTCGCCAAGAGCTACGTCCTGGACAACGTCAAGGGGCTCACCTCCGACACCCTCGCCCAGGGCGGCTTCGAGATCCACACGACCTTCGACAAGAAGAAGGTCCAGCAGCTCAACACGGCCGTCAAGCGGGTCTACGACGAGAACATCGACCCCAAGAAGCGCCCCCTGTACGACACCAACGTCCAGTTCGGCGGCGCGTCGGTGGACACCGCCACCGGGGCCATCATCGCCATCTACGGCGGGCAGGACGCCACCAAGCACTACACCAACAACGCCAACCCCACGGGTGCGCAGGTCGGTTCGACGTTCAAGCCGTTCGTGCTCGCCGCCGCCATGGAGTACGGCAAGAGGGACCCCGAGGGCGGCGAGGTCCAGAGCGAGTCCCAGCGCACCCCGGTCTCGCCGAAGAGCATCTACAACGGCGACAACGAACTCAAGATCAACGACTGGACGGGGAAGCCCTGGGAGAACGAGGAGGGCAAGCAGTGGCTCCAGACCAACGACGACCACACCTCCTACGGTGACGTCGACCTGCGGTACGCCATGCAGGAGTCGATCAACTCGCCCTTCGTGCAGCTCGGCATGGACGTCGGTACGGACAAGGTGAAGGACGTCGCGATGGCGGCGGGCCTGCGCGACGACGACTACATGGCCGACTCCCACGTTCCGTCGTTTTCCATCGGTACGTCCTCGCCGAGCGCGATCCGTATGGCGGCGGCGTACGCCACGTTCGCCACCAGCGGCAAGCAGAACGAGCCCTTCTCGGTCACCGAGGTCAAGAGCGGCGGTGAGGTCATCTTCCGGCACGAGAAGAAGACCAAGACCGCCTTCGACTCGGCCGTCGCCGACAACGTCACCGACGTGCTGAAGAACGTCGTCGAGCACGGCACGGGCACCTCCGCGCAGCTTCCCGGCCGGGAAGTGGCCGGCAAGACGGGCACCACGGACGAGAACAAGTCCGCCTGGTTCGTCGGGTACACCCCGCAGATCTCCACCGCGGTCAGCATGTTCCGCATGGACGACAACGAGAAGCACAAGGACCGCGCCTTCCAGAAGATGTTCGGCACCGGCGGTCAGGAGAAGATCCACGGCGCTTCGTTCCCCGCGCAGGTCTGGCACGACTACATGGTCGGCGCGGTGAAGGGCACGAAGGTCGAGGAGTTCCCCACTCCCGGCCCCATCGGTGAGAAGGTCTACGGCGGCGGCGCGAGCCCCAGCCCGACCCCCTCGCCGACCCCGAGCGCGTCGCCCACGCCGTCCGAGGAGCCGTCCGAGGAGCCGACTCCGACGACCGCGCCGCCCACCACTCCGGCGCCGACCGAGACCTGCAAGACCTGGGGCTGGAGCACCTGCCTCCCGGACGGGACCAACGCGGGAGCGGCGGCCGGAGCGGACACGGCCGGAGCGGCGGCCGGCACCGACACCGAAGGCACGACGACCGGCACCGATCCCACCGCCACGCCCACCGACGAAGCCGACGACGGAGGAGACATCTTCGGTTCGACCCGGGGCAACGGCAACGGCAACGGATAGCCGAACAGCCGGCTTCCGATCAGGGCCGTCTCCGAGGGCCGTCCGCACCTGGCGAGGTGCGGGCGGCCCTCCGCCGTGTCCGGCGGTCCCCCGCCTCCCGCACAGCCCCGTACGGCAGGATGTGGCGCATGCCAAGCGCAGAAGAGACCATCGAGGACCAGGAGCGGGCCGTCGCACCCACGCGACGGGACGAGATCGCCGCTGCGGGCAGCGAGTTGATCGGCGGACCGGCGGGCCGGTTCGCGCGGTTCGGAGGCGGAGGGCTGACGGCCGTGCGCGTGGTCGCCCTGGTGGCGATCGGGATGTTCGCGCTCGGCATGGTGCAGAAACTCCCCTGCTACAACTGGGCCTGGTTCAGGGGCGCCAGCTCGCAGTACACGCACGCCTGCTACTCCGACATCCCCCACCTGTTCGTCGGGCGGGGCTTCGCGGACGGGCTGCTGCCGTACTTCGACCGGCTCGGCGGCGACATGCAGTACCTCGAATACCCGGTCCTGACCGGGCTGTTCATGCAGGTCGCCTCCTGGCTCACGCTCACCCCGGACAGCGACCCGATGATGCAGCGCGAGCAGATGTACTGGCTCGTCAACGCGGGCCTGCTGATGATCTGCGCGGCCGTCGCGGTCGTGTGCGTCGCGCGCACCCACCGCCGCCGCCCCTGGGACGGGCTGCTGGTCGCCCTGGCGCCCGCCTTCGCGCTCACCGCGACGATCAACTGGGATCTGCTGGCCGTCGCCCTGACCGCCGCCGCGATGCTCATGTGGTCGCGCGGGCGGGCGGTCGCCTTCGGTGTCCTGATCGGCCTGGCGACGGCGGCGAAGCTGTACCCCGTCCTGCTGCTCGGACCGCTGCTGCTGCTCTGCTGGCGCGCGGGGAAGTGGCGCCCGTTCCTCGTCGCCGCGTTCTCGGCCGCGGCGGCCTGGCTGGTGGTGAACCTGCCGGTGATGCTGTACGCCCCCGAGGGGTGGAAGAAGTTCTACACGTTCAGCCAGGAGCGCTCCGTCGACTTCGGGTCGTTCTGGCTGGTCCTCTCGCAGCGCATCGAACGGCCCATCGAGGTCTCCGTGGTCAACACGGCCTCGGTGGTGCTGATGGCGCTCTGCTGTCTCGGCATCGCGGCGCTGGTGCTCGCCGGGCGGCACCGGCCGAGGTTCGCCCAGCTCGCCTTCCTCGTGGTAGCGGCCTTCGTCCTGACGAACAAGGTCTACTCACCGCAGTACGTGCTCTGGCTCATCCCGCTCGCCGCTCTGGCGCGTCCGCGCTGGCGGGACTTCCTGATCTGGCAGGCGTGCGAGGTGCTGTACTTCCTCGGCATCTGGATGTACCTCGCCTATTCGAGCAGCGGGGACAAGCACCAGGGGCTGCCGCAGGACGGCTACCAGCTCGCCGTCGTCCTGCACCTGCTGGGCACGCTCTACCTCGTCGCCCTGGTCGTGCGGGACATCCTGCGGCCGGACCGGGACGCGGTGCGGCAGGACGGCTCGGACGACCCCTCGGGCGGTGTTCTCGACGGAGCGCCGGACGTGTTCGTACTGGCTCCCCTGGGCAGCCGGGAGCGCGACGAGGAGGAGTTCTGGGGCGAGCCGGCGGACTGGGGAGCGGTGCGCGGCGGCGGGGCCGGCGACTGACGCCGGCCGGCCCCGGCCCCGGGGTCGTGTCAGCGCTCGACGAGACGGTCGAACTGCGTCGTCGTGTGGCGCAGATGGGCCACGAGCTCGTCGCCGACCCGCGGTTCCTGCGCGTCCGACGGCACGAACAGGATCGACACCTGCATGTGCGGCGGCTCGGCGAACCAGCGCTGCTTGCCCGACCAGACGAACGGCGAGAGGTTGCGGTTGACCGTGGCCAGTCCGGCGCGGGCGACGCCCTTGGCGCGCGGCATCACGCCGTGCAGGGCCTTGGGGGCCTCGAGGCCGACCCCGTGCGACGTACCCCCGGCGACGACCACCAGCCAGCCGTCCGAGGCGGCCTTGCCCTGCCGGTAGCCGAAGCGGTCGCCCTTGACGACGGGGGTCACGTCCAGCACGGCACCGCGGTACTCGGTGGCCTCGTGGTCGCCGAGCCAGAGCCGGGTACCGATGCGGGCACGGAAGCGGGTCTGCGGGAACTGCAGCTGCAGCCGGGCGAGCTCCGCCGCCTTGAGGTGGCTGACGAACATGGTGTGCAGCGGAAGCCGGGCGTTGCGCAGCCGGTCCATCCAGCCGATGACCTCCTCCACCGCGTCGGAACCGTCGGTGCGGTCCAGCGGGAGGTGCAGCGCGAAGCCTTCGAGACGTACGTCCTCTATGGCGGCGTGGAGCTGCCCCAGCTCCTCCTCCTTGACCCCGTGGCGCTTCATCGAGCTCATGCACTCGATGACGACCCGGGCGCCGACGAGTCCGTGCACCCCGTCCACGGAGGAGACCGAGCGGATCACCCGGTCGGGCAGCGGAACCGGCTCCTCGCCCCGCCGGAACGGGGTGAGGACGAGCAGGTCGCCGCTGAACCAGTCCTTGATCCGGGCCGCCTCGTAGGTCGTCCCGACGGCCAGCATGTCCGAGCCGAAGCGGATGGCCTCGTCGGCCAGGCGCTCGTGCCCGAAGCCGTAACCGTTGCCCTTGCAGACCGGTACGAGCCCCGGGAACTGGTCGATCACGGACTTCTGGTGCGCCCGCCAGCGCGCGGTGTCGACGTAGAGGGAGAGCGCCATGGCCGGCCCGGAACCTTTCTGGTGGCTGCGGTGTGTCTGAAGATCGCAGAACGTACGGAGGGATCCAACGGAGCGAACGGGCCCGGTCGTTCGCCGGACCCGTCGCGTCAGCGCCGCGACATGTAGATGTCGAGCGCCTTGTGCAGGAGCTTGTTGAGCGGGAAGTCCCACTCGCCGACGTACTCGACGGCTTCGCCGCCGGTGCCGACCTTGAACTGGATCAGGCCGAAGAGGTGGTCGGTCTCGTCGAGCGAGTCGCTGATGCCGCGCAGGTCGTAGACGGTCGCACCCATCGCGTACGAGTCGCGCAGCATGCGCCACTGCATGGCGTTGGAGGGCCGGACCTCGCGTCCGATGTTGTCGGAGGCTCCGTAGGAGTACCAGACGTGTCCGCCGACGACGAGCATGGTCGCGGCCGAGAGGTTGACCCCGTTGTGGCGGGCGAAGTACAGCCGCATCCGGTTGGGGTCCTCGGAGTTGAGGACGGACCACATGCGCTGGAAGTACGAGAGGGGGCGCGGGCGGAAGTGGTCGCGCACGGCCGTGATCTCGTACAGCCGCTGCCACTCCGCGAGGTCCTCGTAGCCGCCCTGGACGACCTCGACACCCGCCTTGTCGGCCTTCTTGATGTTGCGGCGCCACAGCTGGTTGAAGCCCTTGAGGACGTCCTCAAGGGAGCGGTTCGCCAGCGGTACCTGGAAGACGAAACGGGGCTGCACGTCACCGAAGCCGGCGCCGCCGTCCTCGCCCTGCTGCCAGCCCATCTTGCGCAGCCGGTCCGCGACCTCGAACGCCCGCGGCTCGATGACCGTCGCCTCGACGTCCCGCAGACGCTTCACGTCCGGGTCCTGGATGCCGGCCTTGATGGCGGTGGAGTCCCACCGGCGGATCACGACCGGGGGACCCATCTTCACGGAGAAGGCGCCCTGCTGCTTGAGGTGGGCGAGCATCGGCTGGAGCCACTCGTCCAGGTTGGGCGCGTACCAGTTGATGACCGGGCCCTCGGGGAGGTAGGCGAGGTACCGCTTGATCTTGGGGAGCTGTCGGTACAGCACCAGTCCGGCGCCGACGATCTGACCGGTCTTGTCGAACCAGCCGAGGCTCTCCGACCGCCACTCCGTCTTCACGTCAGCCCACGCCGGGACCTGGCAGTGACTGGCCGCGGGCAGGCTCTGGATGTACGCCAGATGCTGCTCGCGGCTGATGGTCCTCAGGGTCAGGCTCATGCGGGGCGCTCCTCGGCAGGTGTGTCCCCATCGGTCAGGGGCTCCGGCTCTCGCGCCGAAGCCTACTGTGAGCGGGGAGCGCCCGTTCTGGCCCGTACGGCACTTGGCCGCGAGCCGGTGTCGCGAGGGCCCCGGCGGGGTTGCCGCCGGGGCCCTGACGGGAACGCCGTGGACCGGCCGAGGACCGGAACGCGGTGGTCAGCTGATCACGCCGCCGAACAGCCCTCCGTGGGCCATTCCGAGGTAGAAGCCGACCGCGGAGGAGCCGATCCCCATGATCAGGGCGAACCGCTCCCAGGTCGTCCGGGAGATCCACATCCCGTAGCCGCCGACCAGGATGCCGATGAGCCCGGCCCACGAGCTGAGCAGGTGCAGGTTGTGGAACATGGCCGTCACGAAGGCGAGGACGCCGAGGACCCCGGTCACCACCATCAGGGTGTCCTGGAGGGGATGGGGCCTGCCGTCCGTGGCGAAGAGGGAGCCGGTGGGGCGGTTCCGCGGGCGGGTGTGCGCTACCTGGGCCATGAAATGCCTCCTGCCGAAGGGGCGGCGCGCTGAGACGCCGCTCACATCCGATATGTACAGATTGCGCATCCTTGGCCCTGGATTTCAACCCGGGGGTCCATGGCAGGTAGTCTGTACGGTCTGCACCGGTGTCTGCCTTGAGGCTGCCCGGCGGCGCTCTCCCCGAGAAGCCCGCCGAGCCCCTGTTTCGCCCGACGGACACCGATGCGTACGCATCACGACCCTCCTGCCACGGAACGACCGTGGCCGCTGAGTCCAAAGGAGGTGGGTTCCACATGCGTCACTACGAGGTGATGGTCATCCTCGACCCCGATCTGGAGGAGCGCGCTGTCTCTCCCCTGATCGAGAACTTCCTCTCCGTCGTCCGCGAGGGCAACGGAAAGGTTGAGAAGGTCGACACCTGGGGCCGTCGTCGGCTCGCTTACGAGATCAAGAAGAAGCCCGAGGGCATCTACTCGGTCCTCGACCTGCAGGCCGAGCCTGCGGTCGTCAAGGAGCTCGACCGCCAGATGAACCTGAACGAGTCGGTCCTCCGGACCAAGGTCCTCCGTCCCGAGACCCACTGAGCATCTAGCTCAGCGGTCATCGGGTCCGAGTAGCAAGCAGCAAGCAATCCCCGCCGAGAGGTTCATCCATGGCAGGCGAGACCGTCATCACGGTCGTCGGCAATCTCGTCGACGACCCCGAGCTGCGCTTCACCTCGTCCGGTGCGGCGGTCGCGAAGTTCCGTGTCGCGTCCACACCCCGCATCTTCGACCGGCAGACCAATGAGTGGAAGGACGGCGAAGGCCTGTTCCTCACCTGCTCGGTCTGGCGTCAGGCGGCGGAGAACGTCGCGGAGTCGCTTCAGCGAGGCATGCGCGTCATTGTGCAGGGCCGGCTGAAGCAGCGGTCCTACGAGGACCGTGAGGGCATCAAGCGCACGGTCTACGAGCTGGATGTCGACGAGGTCGGCCCCAGCCTGAAGAGCGCCACGGCCAAGGTCACCAAGACCGCTGGTCGAGGCGGCCAGGGCGGCCAGGGTGGATACGGCGGCGGCCAGCAGGGCGGCGGCAACTGGGGCGGCGGTCCCGGTGGCGGTGGCCAGCAGGGCGGCGGCGGCGCTCCCGACGCCGACCCGTGGGCGACCGGCGCACCCTCCGGCGGCCAGCAGGGCGGGGGCCAGGGCGGCTGGGGCGGAAGCTCCGGCGGTTCCAGCGGCGGCGGCTACTCGGACGAGCCTCCTTTCTAGGTCCGGCTCGTACCCCCACTTCTTGATCACACAGGAGAAACACCATGGCGAAGCCGCCTGTGCGCAAGCCTAAGAAGAAGGTCTGCGCGTTCTGCAAGGACAAGACCCAGTACGTGGACTACAAGGACACGAACATGCTGCGGAAGTTCATTTCCGACCGCGGCAAGATCCGTGCCCGCCGCGTTACCGGCAACTGCACGCAGCACCAGCGTGACGTCGCCACGGCAGTCAAGAACAGCCGTGAGATGGCGCTGCTGCCCTACACGTCCACCGCGCGATAAGGGAAGGGTGACGCAAACATGAAGATCATCCTCACCCACGAGGTCACTGGCCTCGGTGCCGCCGGCGACGTCGTCGACGTCAAGGACGGATACGCTCGCAACTACCTGGTCCCGCGTGGCTTTGCCATCCGCTGGACCAAGGGCGGCGAGAAGGACGTGGCGCAGATCCGCCGCGCCCGCAAGATCCACGAGATCGCGACGATCGAGCAGGCCAACGAGATCAAGGCCAAGCTCGAGTCCGTGAAGGTCCGTCTGGCTGTTCGCTCCGGCGACGCCGGCCGCCTCTTCGGCTCCGTCACCCCGGCCGACGTCGCCTCGGCGATCAAGGCTGCCGGTGGCCCGGAGGTCGACAAGCGTCGTGTCGAGTTCGGTTCGCCGATCAAGACCCTTGGCGGACACCAGGTGTCCGTGCGCCTGCACCCTGAGGTTGCGGCGCAGCTCGGCGTCGAGGTTGTCGCTGCCTGAGGCAGTGCTCGTACGAGTTAGGTGAAGGGCCGTACCCTGCGGGGTACGGCCCTTCGTCGTTTCCATGAGGTCGATTCCATGAGGTCGCTTCACGTGGAGTCGCTTCACATGGAGTCGTTCCGTGGAGGCGCTCCGTGCGGTCGTTCCGTGGGGGCGTTGCCACGGGGCTGTTTCACGTGAAACATGGCCTTCTGTGGAAGGTCCGGCTGTTTCACGTGAAACATGCCTTTCGAGACTGAGCCCCTGGGCTCTGAGCCATGCTCCGGGCAGCCCGGCGCCCCGAGTCCCGGATCAGCGGGTGGCGCCGGTGACGACCCAGCGTCCCGAGCGGGCGCGCAGCCAGAGGGTGATCAGGCGGACGGCCATCATCAGGTTCATGGCCCACCAGAGTGCGGTGAGCCCGCCGCCGAGGGTGGGGATCAGCAGGGCGACCGGGGCGAAGACGGCCAGGGTGACGAGCATGGCCAACGCCAGGTAGCGCCCGTCACCGGCGCCCATGAGCACGCCGTCCAGGATGAAGACCACGCCCGCTACCGGCTGGGAGACCGCCACCACCAGCAGCGCGGGCAGCAGGGTGTCGCGCACGGACGAGTCGCTGGTGAAGAGGGGGATGAAGAGGGGTCGTGCGACCACGATGAGCGCGCCGAGCACCACCCCTGCGGCGAGGCCCCACTCCACCATCCGGCGGCACGCCTCCCGCGCACCCTTCGCGTCGTCGGCGCCGAGATACCGCCCGATGATCGCCTGACCAGCGATGGCGATGGCGTCCAGGGCGAAGGCGGCGAGGGTCCAGAGCGAGAGGACGATCTGGTGCGCCGCGATGTCCACGTCGCCGAGGCGGGCCGCGACCGCGGTGGCGATGACCAGCACCGCGCGCAACGAGAGCGTGCGGATCAGCAGGGGAACCCCGGCCTGGGCGCTCGCGCGGATGCCCGCCGCGTCGGGTCGGAGCGATGCCTTGTGCCGACGGGCTCCCCGGACGACCACGGTCAGGTAGGCGGCGGCCATCCCCAGCTGCGCGATCACGGTGCCCCAGGCGGACCCCGCGATGCCGAGGCCGGCGCCGTAGACCAGGACCGCGTTGAGGACGGCGTTGGCGGAGAAGCCGCCGATGGCGACGTAGAGCGGAGTGCGGGTGTCCTGCAGCCCGCGCAGCACTCCGGTCGCCGCCAGTACGACGAGCATGGCCGGTATGCCGAGCGTCGAGATGCGGAGATAGGTCGTTGCGTACGGGGCCGCCGTCGAGGACGTGCCGAAGGCATCGACGATCCATGGGGCGGTGGGGAGAACGGCGGCGACCACCAGGGCGCCGAGGAGCAGGGCGAGCCAGATGCCGTCCATGCCCTGCCGGATCGCGGAGGCGAGATCGCCCGCGCCGAGGCGGCGGGCGACAGCGGCGGTGGTGGCGTAGGCGAGGAAGACGAAGACGCTGACAGCGGTCGACAGGAGAGCGGCGGACACCCCGAGCCCGGCCAGCTGCCGGGTGCCGAGGTGGCCCACGATCGCGCTGTCCACCATGAGGAAGAGGGGCTCGGCCACGAGTGCGCCGAAGGCGGGCACGGCGAGTGTGATGATCTCTCGGTCGTGCCGTCGGCGACCGGATGCGGTTGTCGCGGGGGCCTTGGTCATGAGAGCCAATCCAATCTTCCACAGGTAATACATGCAAGCCCTTTGTGGCCCTTACTTTCCCCAGGGTTGTGCGCGGGGCCACGCCCCGTTCGCGATGATCTTGAGCGAAGCGGGAAAGTTTTTCTCCCCCACAGTCAGTGGACGGAAAAAAGCCAGGTCAGAGCCGTGTCCATGCCGAGGCTATGAGTTTGTCCACAACGCTGTCCCCCGGTCCGTGCACAGGATCGGCGGACTTCTCCACAGCATCTGGTCACTCGTCCACATGCCCTGTGGATAACCAGATTGGCTGACGGTGCGGAGCGGCCTACCGTGGACCGTCGCCCGTACTCCGACCGTGCCCGCGAACGCGTTGAAATCGAAGCGCCGGAAGCGGAGTCGGGTGTCCTGTTTGTCGGTGCCGTGCCGTAAGAAAGAGTGGCATGGCTAGGTCCGCGAAGCGGACGGGAGGAGGTGGCCCGGTGAGCATTCCCGAGCCTTTGGACGAGCCCTGGGCCGACGTCGGTCCCAGCGACCGGCTGCCTGTCTCCCGCCAGCGTCGCGGTGAGCGCGGTGAGCGCGGCGGGCGGGACGACCAGCACGACCGGGGGCGCGACAGCGGCTGGGACTCGGGTTCTCCGGGGTTCGAGCGGGTTCCCCCTCAGGACCTGGACGCCGAGCAGTCGGTGCTCGGCGGCATGCTGCTCTCCAAGGACGCCATCGCGGAGGTCGTGGAGGTCATCAAGGGGCACGACTTCTACCGCCCCGCGCACGAGACCGTCTTCACGGCCATCCTCGACCTCTATGCCAAGGGCGAGCCTGCCGACCCGATCACGGTCGCCGCCGAACTCGTCCGGCGCGGCGAGATCACCAAGGTCGGCGGTGCTCCGTACCTCCACACCCTCGTCCAGTCGGTGCCGACCGCGGCGAACGCCTCGTACTACGCCGAGATCGTCCATGAGCGTGCCGTCCTGCGGCGCCTGGTCGAAGCCGGTACGAAGATCACACAGATGGGCTACGCGGCCGACGGGGACGTCGACGAGATCGTCAACTCCGCCCAGGCCGAGATCTACGCCGTCACCGAGCAGCGCACCAGCGAGGACTACCTGCCGCTCGGCGACATCATGGAGGGGGCGCTCGACGAGATCGAGGCGATCGGCTCCCGCAGCGGGGAGATGACCGGTGTACCCACCGGATTCACCGACCTCGACGCGCTGACCAACGGTCTGCACCCCGGTCAGATGATCGTCATCGCCGCCCGTCCCGCCATGGGCAAGTCGACCCTGGCGCTGGACTTCGCCCGTGCCTGCTCGATCAAGGGCAACCTTCCCAGCGTGATCTTCTCCCTGGAAATGGGGCGGAACGAGATCGCGATGCGTCTGCTCTCGGCGGAGGCACGGGTGGCGCTGCACCACATGCGCTCGGGCACGATGACGGACGAGGACTGGACGCGGCTGGCCCGGCGGATGCCGGACGTGTCGGCGGCTCCGCTGTACATCGACGACTCGCCCAACCTCTCCATGATGGAGATCCGGGCGAAGTGCCGTCGTCTGAAGCAGCGCAACGACCTGAAGCTGGTGGTCATCGACTACCTCCAGCTGATGCAGTCCGGCGGTGCCAAGCGCGCCGAGAGCCGCCAGCAGGAGGTTTCGGACATGTCCCGAAACCTCAAGCTCCTCGCCAAGGAGCTGGAGCTCCCGGTGATCGCGCTCTCCCAGCTGAACCGAGGGCCCGAGCAGCGCACGGACAAGAAGCCGATGGTCTCCGACCTCCGTGAGTCCGGCTCCATCGAGCAGGACGCCGACATGGTCATCCTGCTGCACCGTGAGGACGCGTACGAGAAGGAATCGCCCCGCGCCGGTGAGGCGGACCTGATCGTCGCCAAGCACCGTAACGGCCCCACCGCGACGATCACGGTGGCCTTCCAGGGCCACTACTCCCGCTTCGTGGACATGGCCCAGACCTGATCCGTCGCCTGTCGGGATCCCGGGCCGGACGAGGGGCATACCGTCCTGGTGGTCCGCCGCGTCCGCTCGTTCCCGACCGGGGTACGCGCCCTGACGCCTCGGCACGGACAGGATTCGCGGGGTGGCGCTCTTCTCCACCATTCTTCGTTCCATGACGTCATGGAACGAAGAGCTGCTGCCGGCCACCCGCCGGGCCCTGCTGCACCGCACCGCCACCGCCCAGCGGGAAGGGCGCACGCCCTCGATGGTGGCCGGAGTGCGCCGGGACGGGCGGATCGGCTGGAGCGCGGGGCGCAGTTGTGTCGACGGACACGAGCCCGACAGCGACACCCAGTACCGGATCGGTTCGATCACCAAGACCTTCACGGCCGTGCTGGTGCTCCGGCTGAGGGACGAGGGGCTGCTCGATCTGGACGACCAGGTGGAGAAGCACCTGCCGGGTTCCGGTGTCGGAGGCGTCAGCATTCGTCAGCTCCTCGGCCACGGCGCCGGGATCACCGCCGAGACCCCGTCGCCGTGGTGGGAGCGGACGCCCGGGGAGACCCGGCCGGACCTGGCCGCCGTCCTCGGCGAGCAGCCCGTCCGGCACCCGGCCGGTCTCCGCCACCACTACTCGAATCCCGGATACACCGTGCTGGGTTCCCTCGTCGAGGCCGTACGCGGTGACTCCTGGGAGGTGCTGCTGCGTCGCGAGATCCTGGAGCCGCTGGGGATGCGTCGTACGAGTGTGGAGCCCCGGGCGCCGCACGCGGGAGGCTGGGCCGTACACCCGTGGGCCGACGTGATGCTGCCCGAGCCGAGCCACGATCTGGGGCTGATGGCCCCGGCCGGGCAGCTCTGGTCGACCGTGGGGGACCTGCTCACCTTCGCGGGCTTCCTCGCCGAGGGGGACGACCGGGTCCTGAGCGCTGCCTCGGTCCGGGAGATGCGGGCGCCCTCGGTGCCGCTCGAAAGCGGCGACTGGACGGGTACGTACGGGCTCGGGCTCCAGGTCGTTCGCAGGGACGGGCGCACTCTCTTCGGGCACTCCGGCTCACTGCCCGGGTTCCTGGCCTGTCTCTGGGTGTGCGCGGAGGACGACGTGGCCGCCGTGGTGCTCACCAACGCGACCTCGGGGCCGCCCATCACCGAGGTGGCGCAGGACCTCGTACGGATCGTCGCGGAGGCCGAGCCCCGCATCCCGGAGCCGTGGCGCCCGCTGCCCGAGGTCGACCAGGAACTGCTGGCCCTGACGGGGCCCTGGTACTGGGGCACCCAGCGGTACGTGGTGACGCTGCTCGACGACCGCGATCTGGAGCTGGCTCCGTTGACGGGGACCGGGCGGGGTGCGAAGTTCCGGGCGGAGCGGGACGGCGGTTGGACCGGGCTCAGCGGGTACCACGCGGGGGAGCGGCTGAGGATCGTCAGGAACGACGACGGATCGGTGGCCCATCTGGATCTGGGCTCCTTCGTCTTCACCCGTGAGCCGTACGATCCGGCGGCGGACATCCCCGGGGGTGTGGACCCGGAGGGGTGGCGAGGGCTGGCCCGCTGAGGGCCGTGTGGGATCCGCCCGTCCGGTCCGGCGTTTCACGTGAAACGCCCGACCGGACGGGGCGCGGGGGCGAGCGAGGTGTTCAGAGCGCGAGCTTGAAGCCCACGTGACTCGGGGTGAAGCCGAGACGCTCGTAGAAGCGGTGCGCGTCCGTCCGGGTCGCGTCGGAGGTCAGCTGGACCAACTGGCATTCCTGGCGCCGGGATTCGTCCACAGCCCACTGGATCAAACGGGTGCCGAGTCCGTTGCCGCGTTCCTCGCTGTGCACCCGGACGCCCTCGATGACGGAACGGGTGGCACCACGCCGCGACAGGCCGGGGATGATGGTGAGTTGGGCCGTGCCCACCACCCGGTCGCCCCGTACGGCGACCACCAGACGCTGGTTCGCGTCGTCCGCGAGCCTGCGGTACGCCTTCTCGTACGGTGAGAGGTCGTCGGGCGACTCGCGCTGCGCGCCCAGGGGATCGTCGGCGAGCATCGAGACGATGGCCGGGACGTCGGCCAAGGTCGCGGGCCGTATCAGCAGTTCCGTCATGATCGGCACCCTACGCAGGGCGTGCCACGAGGAAAATCTCTCCCCGCCCGGGCGGTACTCCTGGTCAGGCACGACCGGTGGGGCGTATGCCGAAAGTGACGCCGTCCGCCCGGGGCGGGTCGGGCGGCGTCCGGCACCAGGTGGTGTCCGGCCCGGGTCCGCCCGAGACCGCCTAAGCCGGAACCTTGAGTCCCTCGACGGCCCTGACGAGGGGCGCCAGTTCGGGCTGCTCGGCCGCTTCGTCCAGCGCGGCCCTCAGTGCGGAGTCGTTGGTGGGCCGGGCCTCGGTGAGCAGAGTGAGGCCCGCTTCGGTCACGTCGGTGTAGATGCCCCGGCGGTCCGTGTCGCAGAGATACCGGGTGAGCAGTCCCCTGTCCTCCAGACGAGTCACCAGGCGTGTGGTGGCGCTCTGGCTCAGCACGACCGCGTCGGCCACCTGCTTCATCTGGAGATGGCCGCCGGGGCCCTGGTGCTGCCGGCTCAGGACGTCGAGCAGGGAGTATTCGCGGACGCTGAGGTCGTGACCGGCCTGCAGAGCCCGCTCGATGTGCGCCTCGATCCTCCCGTGCAGCAGGGAAAGAGCGCACCACCCCTGGGCCAGGGCAGTCAGGGCGGGGTCCGTGGCGGTCATCGTCTCTCCTCCGTGCGGGAGCTGCTTGCCTCCAGGATAGGGGACGCATGCAATAGCCCGCGTTTGCAATTAACCAGCGTCTGCAATTATTGTTGACGCTTGTAAGGCGCAGACGCAATCTTCAGGAGAGGTGAACCCATGCCGCTAGCGCTCCTCGCCCTCGCCATCGGGGCTTTCGGAATCGGGACCACCGAGTTCGTGATCATGGGGCTGCTCCCCGAGGTGGCCGCGGACTTCCAGGTGTCCATCCCGACCGCGGGCTTCCTGGTCACGGGGTACGCGCTCGGTGTGGTCGTGGGCGCCCCGCTCATGACGCTGCTGGGCACCAAGGTCAGCCGCAAGCGCATGCTGATGCTGCTGATGGGCCTCTTCATCATCGGCAACGTCGTGTCGGCCCTGGCCCCGGTCTTCGGCGTCATGATCGTCGGACGGGTGATCGCCTCGCTCGCCCACGGAGCCTTCTTCGGCATCGGATCGGTCGTCGCGGCCGACCTGGTGGCCCCTCAGAAGAAGGCCGGTGCCATCGCCCTGATGTTCACCGGACTCACCGTCGCCAACGTGGTCGGTGTCCCGCTGGGCACGTACATCGGTCAGACGGCCGGCTGGCGGGTCACCTTCCTCGTCGTCGCCGCCCTCGGTGTGCTCGGCCTGCTCGGTGTGGCGAAGCTCGTGCCGGAGCAGCCCCGCCCCGAAGGCGTACGGCTCCGTCATGAGCTGGCGGCGTTCCGGAACGTCCAGGTCCTGCTGGCCATGGCCATGACGGTGCTGGGCTTCGGCGGCGTCTTCGCCGCGATCACCTACATCACCCCGATGATGACCCGGGTCGCCGGTTTCGCACCGTCCTCGGTCACCTGGCTGCTGGTTCTCTTCGGGATCGGCATGGTCGTCGGCAACCTGCTGGGCGGGAAGTTCGCGGACCGGCATCTGATGCCGATGCTCTTCGTCACGCTCGGGGCGCTCGCCGTCGTGCTGGCCCTCTTCACTCTGACCGCGCACAACAAGGGCGCCGCAGCCGTCACCGTCGTTCTCATCGGCGCCCTGGGATTCGCCACCGTGCCGCCGCTGCAGAAGCGGGTGCTGGACCAGGCATCGGGTGCTCCGACCCTGGCCTCCGCGGTCAACATCGGCGCGTTCAACCTGGGCAACGCGCTCTCCGCCTGGCTCGGCGGCATGGTGATCGCGGCCGGCTTCAGCTACACCGCACCCAACTGGGTCGGCGCCGCACTCGCGGGAGCCGCTCTGATCCTGGCCGTCGTCTCCGGTCTGCTGGAACGCAGCCAGGCACGGGACGGCCGGATCGTCGCCTCCCACACCCCCGAACGGGCCGCCGCGACCGGCGCCCGGTCCTGACTCACCCCTCCCGGCGGCCCCCACGGCCGCCCGCACCCCACCACCCACACGGATCACGCAGGAGAACTCCATGAGCACCACCACCCGCACCGCCGTCACGCCGCTCACCATCGAGGACGCGGAGGCCCTGATCGCGGCGGTCCGCACCGCCGCCGAGGCGGCCGGCGTCGCCGGCGCCGTCACCGTGCTCGACGCGGGCGGGAACCTGCTTGCCTTCCGCCGGGACGACCGCGCCGTTCTCATCGCGGGCGAGACCAGCACCCGCAAGGCCTACACCGCCCTGCAGCTGAACTCCCCCACCGCCGACCTCGTGGACGCCGTCCAGCCCGGCGGGATCTTCCACTCGCTCACCACCGCGCTCGACCGCCCGCTGCTCTTCATCGCGGGCGGCGTGCCGGTGCACCGCGACGGTCAGCTGATCGGTGCCGTGGGTGTCGGCGGCGGCGCCCCCGAGCAGGACCACGCGTTCGCCACCGGCGCCGTGGCCTCGCTGGTCTGACGGCCTTCCGAACGCCCCGACGCCACGCTGCCGGTACGGCCGCGGGGCGTCGGGGCGTTGCCGCACTCTCGGGGCGGCGGCCGGCCGGTCAGCCGGTCGCGACGGTCAGCGGCGCGAACCTGCGGGTCCAGTCGCCGGGCACGTCCTGGCACCCCCTGGTCATCACCGCCGTACGGGACACGGCAGCGAGCCCGCGTGCGGCGAGCCAGTCACGCAGCTCGGTGTGGCGGGTGTCGATCTCCGTCCGCAGCACGAGGTCCGTCTCCGAGGCGAGCGAGGCCACCAGCGCCTTCGCGGTTTCCGTGTCCGGTGCGACGAGCGGCCCGAGCACATGGCTTCCGTCGCTCGGCCAGAGCGCGGCGAACCCCACCAGCTCGCCGGCCCGCTCGGCGACCCGGAAGTGGTCCGAGAAGGCGGGCAGCCGAGCGAGCATCTGCGTCCGCTCCGCCCCGAAGACCGAGGCGTCGAGCGCCACGATCGCCGGGAGATCCCGGGCCGTCGCCCGACGCGTCGTCGGAGCGGGCGAGCCGGGCGTCCCTCCGGTGACCTGCGCCGGGGTGCTCTCCGGCAGGAACCGTCCGACGGACCGCTCCACACTCCCCACGGCGGTGAAGCCGAGCCCTTCGTAGAGGGGTCGTCCCTGGTCCGTCGCGAAGAGGGTCAGCGGGGTCTCTCCGTGTTCCGCGAGGACCTGCAGGAGCAGACGGCGGCCCAGGCCCCGCCGGGCGAACCGCTCCGCGACCAGCATCATGCCGAGCGCGGCGTGCGACGGCACGTAGGAGGTCACCACGCAGGCGGCGGCCAGCCCCTTTCCGCCGGGGTCGTCGATGCCGTACGCCGTGCCCGCCCCGAGGAGCAGGCTCCATCGGTGTTCGTCCCGGGGCCAGCCCCGGTCCTCGCTGAGATCGGCACAGGCGACCAGGTCGCCGCGGGTGAGGTGCCGGATGGGCAGGTCGTCGGGCAGGCCGCGCCGGATGCTGGGCATGGGAGCCAGGCTCTCCGACACCGAGGGGGCCCGTCCACCGTTTTGTCTCTTCCTTCGCCAAGGTTTTCCGCGCCGGTTCCGGGCGGCTCGCCGCCCGTACGCCTCCCGGCACCGAGCCGGGCGCCGGTGCGGGGAAGCGTACGGGTCCGGTGGCGAGGCGTCCGAGCCCCTGTTTCACGTGAAACATGCGCTCCGGGCGCGCCACTCTGCTGCGAACGGGCCGGAATTCCCGTTATGCGCCCGTTGTGCCGGAGGATCCGGCAGACTGCGGACCGGGGAGCCGCGCACCGTGTCGGGCCAGTCAGTCGACCGAGAACAGTTCGAGGCGAGGCACAGTCATGGACGCTCCGACCAGTAACCCGGCTGCCGGATCCCCGCAGCCGCCCACCGCACCACCGCCGCCCCGCGCGCGGCGGGCCGCCACCCGGCAGGCAGCCGGCTCCCGGGACTCAGCCCCTCCGCGGGACGGCACTCCGTCCGCCGACGCGGTCCTGATCCGGCGCAGTCTTGCGGAGATCGGCCCGAGCGCCGACCGGGCCACGGCGCACTTCTACGCGGTGCTCTTCCTGCACCGCCCCGAACTGCGCGAGATGTTCCCGGCCGCCATGGACGTACAGCGCGAGCGGCTCTTCCGCGCCCTGCTGACCGCATCGCGCCTACCCCTATCTCGCCGGGCAGTACGCGGCGGTGGAGACGCCCTGGTGGCCGCGGGTCTGGCGGCCGTACTCCTTCGCCTCCGCGCCGCGCCCCGACGGCCTGCTCACCTTCCACGTCAGGGCGGTCCGGGCGGGCTGGGTCTCCCGGGCCCTGGTCCACCGGGCGGAGCCGGGGGACGTGCTGCGGCTCGGCGCCCCGGCGGGGACGACGACGGTCGACCACACCACGCACACCGCGCTGCTCTGCCTCGGCGGCGGTACCGGGATGGCGCCCGTCAGGGCACTGGTGGAGGACGTCGCCGAACACGGCGACCGCCGACGCGTCGACGTCTTCTGCGGGGCCCGCAGCGAGCGCGACCTCTACGACCTCGACGCCATGCTCCGGCTCCAGCGGACCTACCCCTGGCTCGCCGTGCACCCGGTGGTCGCCGCCGGCCCGACCCGCGGCCGGACCGGCGAGATCCCGGAAGCGGTACGGGAGACGGGACCGTGGAACGAACGGGACGCCTATCTGGCGGGTCCGCCCGGCATGATCCGCAGCGGGGTGCGGGCCCTTCGGGACGCGGGCCTACCGCAGGAGCGCATCCACCACGACCCGGTCGAGGAGCCGGTGCTGCCCGGTCAGGGCTGAATCGGCCCAGGTCGGGCGATCAGCCCAGGTCGGGCGCGTGCATGGCCCGTACGCCCTCGATGTTGCCGTCCAGGTAGTGGCGGAGGGAGAGGGGGACGAGATGGACGGCGGCGATCCCGACCCGGCTGAAGGGGATCCGGACGATCTCGTACTCGCCGCTGGGGGCCTCGACCTCGGGGCCGTGACGTTTGGAGAGGTCCATCGAGGCCAGCCGGCAGACGAAGAAGTGCTGGACCTTCACCCCCGCCGCCCCTCCGTCCGCGATGTGCTCGACGGTGTCGACGAAACAGGGCACCACATCGACGATCTTGGCGCCCAGCTCCTCGTCGATCTCGCGGTGCAGGGCGTCGACGACGGTCGCGTCCTCGGGTTCGACCCCACCGCCGGGCGTCACCCAGTAGGGGTCCACCCCCGGCTTGGTCCGCTTGATCAGGACGAGTTGGTCGCCGTCCAGCAGGATGGCGCGTGCGGTGCGCTTGACCACAGGGCGTTCGGTCATGGCAAGAGAGTGGCCCGCCGACACCCTTCTGAAACTCCCGGCGACCCGTGGTCCGGACGGCGGGCGGCAGCATCCGCCCGCCGCCCGGACGCGCCCGCGCGGTGCCGGGAGGCACAGCGCCGACGCGCTCCCGGAGACCGAAAAGGCTCCGGTGCGCACGGAGAAGTCCCTCCACGCGCACCGGAGCCGCAGCCGGCGCGCCCCGCCGGCCGAACGGTCAGCGGGTGGCCGCGTCCAGGGCCTGAGCCACGTCGGCGAGCAGGTCCTCAGGGTCCTCGGCGCCGACCGAGAAGCGGACGAAGCCCTCGGACACCGCGTCGCCGCCCCAGCGCCCGCGCCGCTCAGCGGTGGACCGCAGACCGCCGAAGCTCGTGGCGTCGTCGACCAGCCGCAGCGCCTCCAGGAAGCGTTCGGCGGTCTCCCGGTCGGCCAGCTCGAACGAGACCACGGAGCCGAAGCGCCGCATCTGCCGTACGGCGACGGGGTACGAGGGGTCGGAGGGGAGCCCCGGGTAGCGCAGCCCGGTCACCTCGGAGCGCTTGGTGAGCGCCTCGGCCAGGGTCAGCGCGGTGGCGCACTGGCGCTCGATACGCAGCTGGAGCGTGGCGAGCGAACGGTGCGCGAGCCAGGCCTCCATGGGGCCGGGGATCGCGCCGACCACCTTGCGCCAGCGGCGGACCCCCGCGGCGAGGTCGGCGTCGCGGCAGGTCACGTGGCCGAGCAGGATGTCGCCGTGGCCGGTCATGCCCTTGGTGTCGCTGGCCACCGCGAAGTCGGCGCCCAGGTCGAGGGGCCGCTGGCCGATCGGGGTGGCGAGGGTGTTGTCGACGGCCACCAGGGTGCCGCCCGCGTGGGCCGCCTCGACCAGCTTGCGGACGTCGCAGACGTCGAGGCCCGGGTTGGACGGGGTCTCGATCCAGAGCAGCTTGGCCCCCTCGAGGGCGGCCAGCTGGGCGTCGCCGCCGGTGGGCGCGGTGCGGACCTCCACGCCGTACGCCTCAAGCTGCTCCCGTACGAGCGGCAGCGCCTGGTAGCCGTCGTTCGGGAGGACCACGATGTCGCCCGCGCGGGTCTGGGAGAACAGGACGGCCGAGATCGCGGCCATGCCCGAGGCGAAGACGGTCGTCACGACCTCCTCCCCCGGCGCTTCCAGCTCACCTATGGCCTTCTCCAGGTGCGTCCACGTCGGGTTGGTCTCCCGGCCGTAGGTGTACGGCCCGACCGGTTCCCCCGAGAGGTGGAAGTGCGCGGCGAAGACCGGTCCGGGAAGAGTGGGCTCGTACTGCTGCGGCTCGGGGAGACCCGCCCGTACCGCCCTCGTACCGTCGCCGATGGTGCTCATGCTGCGCTCCTTGTGTCCTTCCCGGGCCGTCGCCGGTGCTTGTACGCACCTTCTCAGCCCGGGAGCGAACACCGTCGGGGTGTCTCAGTCCTCGTCGGGGAGGACGACGTGCAGGGCCCAGGAGACCACGGAGACGATCAGGCCGCCGAGCACGGCCGTCCAGAAGCCGTCCACGTGGAAGCTCAGGTCGACCGCTCCGGCCAGCGAGGAAGTCAGCTTCAGCATGAGGGCGTTGACGACCAGGGTGATCAGACCCAGGGTGAGGATGAAGAGTGGCAGCGTGAGGAGCTTGACGACCGGCTTGACGAGGAAGTTGACCAGGCCGAAGAGGAGCGCGACCAGGACGAGGGTGAGGACCTTCCGACCGGTGCCCGTACCGGTCAGCGTGATGTCCTGGAGCAGCCAGATGGCCACCGCCAGAGCGGCTGCGTTGGCGGTCGTCTTGACTACGAAATTCTTCATGTGTCTGATCGTGGCAGACACCGACCACGGGGTACACCGTCCGTACGGGAACCCCGGACGACCACGAGGGGCGCACCGCGTATGAAGGCCTTCAGGCTCGACGAGCTGGAAGCGGAACGAGCCGCCAACGACGGCGCCTATCTGCAGTTCCTCCGCGAGCGGAACATGTCCGTGGGGCTGTACGCGCTGGACGCCGGGTCCCTCGATCCGCAGAGCCCGCACGGACAGGACGAGGTGTACTTCGTCGTCAGCGGGCGTGCGTCGATCACCGTCGGCATGGAGACGACCCAGGTGGGCCGGGGAAGCGTCGTGTACGTGCCGGCCGGTGTGGCCCACAAGTTCCACCACATCACCGAGGACCTGCGCGTCATGGTGGTCTTCTCCCCGCCGGAGTCCTGACCCGGACGCCCGACCCGGAGTCCTGACCCGGACGCCCGGCCCGGAGACCTGGTCCGGGGGTCCGACCCGGGGACCGACCCGGTGCGGACCCTAGGGGACCGGTCAGGGGAGACCGGGGGACGCGGACCGCCCGTCGCCCCTCCCGCCGCTCTAGCATCGGTGTGGGCGACCGGGGAGGCCGGGGACCGGGACCGGGAACCCCCGGTCCGGCGGGACAGGGACACGAGAGACGAGGTAGGACGATGGCGGTCCGGGAGATATTCGCGGGTATGCCCTGGTGGGTGAAGTGGATCGCGGTGCCGGTGATCGCGATCGCGGTGTTCGGCGGGCTGATCGCCAGCGTGGTGACCTTCGTGGTCACCCTGCTCTTCAAGCTGCTGCTGTTCGTCGTCCTCGTCGGCGGTCTGATCTTCGTCGTACGGAAGTTCTTCTCGTCCTCCTCGGACTCCCGGCGCGACTGGTAGGCGCGGCCGGTGACGTCGGTGACGTCGGTGAGCCGGCGAGCCGGTGGGGTCGTCACCTCGTCCGGCCCGTTACCCGCGAGGTGACTGCCGTGGGTCCGCCGGGGTGGCCGCCGGCGCACGATGATCACGGAGAGTGGCGTGGATTAGCCCGGCAGAGCTAAGCGGGGCCGGAAACCACCCCACGAATGGCCCCTGCGGCTACAGTGACGGTTTGCTGCCGCCGTCTGGGAAGTAACTGTCCGTCACCATCCTGACCAATGGTTCCGCGACAGTCGAGTGTGTGCCCCGGGCTCGCGGCACGCCCGTGGGGGCGGCCTCCACGGGAGGGCTGACCGCCCGTCACCATGCCTGGGGGTGACCGTGACCACGGCATCGACCACTGTCCCGACGCTGATCGGTTCGGTCCAGCGGGCCCTGAGACTGCTGGAGGCGGTGGGCGCCCATCAGGACGGCGCTCCCGCCAAGCAGCTCGCGCGGGAAGCGGGGCTGCCCCTGCCGACGACCTACCACCTGCTGCGCACCCTGGCTCACGAGGGCTACCTCCGGCGGGAGAACGGTGTCTTCGTCCTCGGTGCCGCCGTCGAGCGGATGTCCGGCCGGGCGGCCGAGGAGAGCAGGCGCGGCAGGCTCAACGACTCGCTCGCGCGCTGGTGCGACGAGCTGGGGGCCCCGGTGTACTGCGCCGTCTACCGCGAGGGCGAGATCGAGCTGATCGCCGTGGCGGACTCGGCCGAGACGCCCGCGGTCGACGAGTGGGCCCCCTTCGCCGAGACCGGGCACGCCCACGCGCTGGGCCAATGCCTGCTCGGACAGCTCGACGAGAAGGCGCGGGAGGACCATCTGCTCCGCCATCCGGTGCGTCCGCTGACCCGTTACTCAGTGCGAGATCGCCCGGTCCTACTTGAGCGATTGCGTTCGATGGAGCGCACGAAACCTGTCATTGAGCGACAGGAGTACGCACTCGGAACGGTCTGCGCCGCCATCCCCATCACCGCAGGTTCGGCCGTCGCCGCGATGGCCATTTCTCTACCCCTGGACCGGCAGGACCAGTTGCTCCCCGCAGTCGAACAACTACGTGGCGAAGTGGCGCGACTCTTGCGTTCGTTCGTGTTCTCTATCAGTATCTGAAAAATCACTCCTTGTGATCTGCTATCGCGTGCACCACGATGGCGTCAATAGGGCCATGGGGGATCATTCCTGGCCAGATTCATCTACTGCGGGGTTGAACGATGCGCGAGTCGGTTCAAGCAGAGGTCATGATGAGTTTCCTCGTCTCTGAGGAGCTCTCGTTCCGTATTCCGGTGGAGCTCCGTTACGAGGTGAGCGATCCGTACGCGATCCGCATGACCTTCCACCTGCCGGGTGATGCCCCGGTCACCTGGGCTTTTGGCCGTGAGCTTCTGCTCGACGGCCTCAACAGCCCGAGCGGCGACGGTGATGTGCACATCGGTCCCACCGAGCCCGAGGGGCTCTGCGACGTGCACATCCGGCTCCAGGTCGGGGCGGACCGAGCCTTGTTCCGGGCCGGCACGGCGCCGCTCGTCGCGTTCCTCGACCGGACGGACAAGCTGGTGCCACTGGGGCAGGAGCACACGCAGGGTGACTTCGACGGCAATCTCGAAGAGGCACTCGGAAGGATCCTCGCCGAGGAGCAGAACGCGGGCTGACAGGCTGTCAGCCCGTTGGTTTTTGGCCCTCCCGCTCGCTCACGCTCACTTCTTGCGGCGTCGGCCCCTCCCGGTCCGTACGGGTGCAGAAGCTCCGGCTTCCGCGCCGAGCCCTGTGCGGTCCGCGGACACCACCAGAGCGGCGAGCGCTGTCGTGACGGGCACGGAGGCGACCAGTCCGATCGAGCCGACGAGTGTACGGACGATCTCCTCGGCCACCAGCTCGCTGTTGGCGACCGTGCCCACACTGCTCTGCGCGATGGAGAACAGCAGCAGCAGGGGTAGCGCCGCGCCCGCGTAGGCGAGCACCAGGGTGTTGACCACCGAGGCGATGTGGTCGCGCCCGATCCTGATGCCCGCTCCGTAGAGACCGCGCGCCCCCATGGTCGGGTTCGCCTGGTGCAGTTCCCACACGGCCGACGTCTGGGTGACCGTCACGTCGTCCAGGACCCCGAGC
This sequence comes from Streptomyces sp. NPDC060184, assembly GCF_042728795.1. NCBI lineage: Bacteria > Bacillati > Actinomycetota > Actinomycetes > Kitasatosporales > Streptomycetaceae > Streptomyces > Streptomyces sp. NPDC060184. The sequence goes on along the minus strand of NZ_JBHWYX010000001.1, from coordinate 209,364 downwards.
GAACCGATGATGACACCGGCCAGGAGCAGACCGCTCATGTCGATGTCGGGATAGAGGCCATGGATCAGGCCGGTGTTGTCGTCGGTGTTGCCGGTCAGTCCCGCCCAGTCGATGAAGACCGAGCCCAGCAGCCCGATCAGCACCAGGGAGATCAGCGTGCCGATCACCGCCACCGAGGTGCGCGCCGTCACCCCGTGGCAGGTGTACAGCGCGATGAGCATGATCGCGCTCGCCCCGACCACCGCCACCAGCAGCGGGTTGGACCCCTGCAGGATCGCCGGGAGGATGAAGAGCGTCAGCACCGCGAAGGACACGGCGAGTGCCACGAGCGCCATCACCCCGCGCAGCCGCCCCACCACCACGACGGCGACGGCGAAGATCCCGGCCAGCAGCGCCATCGGCAGCTTCCGGTCCACGTCGGTGACCGAGTACTGCAGGTCGTGCGGCGCGTCCGGGGCGTACGCCAGGACCACCCCCTGACCCTCGCTCAGCTGCCGTGACGCGTCCGGCTGGACGATCTCGGCGAAGGTGCGGCCCTTGTCCTTGCCGCTGGTCACCTCGATGGTGGCCTTCTTGCAGTCGCCGGTGTCCTCGGCCGCCGCGCCCGGGCCGGAGCCGGTCGACGTACCACCTGAGGCGGGTACTTGGGCCGCGTTGACGTCCGCGCAGTTCACCCGCTCCACCTTCACCACCTCTCCCTGCTCGGTCTGCCGGTCGAAGCCCACACCGGTGCGCTCGTGCGCGGGAGTGCCGCCGGGCCAGAGCACCGCCAGGCCGACGACCACCGCTGCGGCGAAGGGGATCAGCACGCACGCGATGACCTTGCGCAGATGGGTCGAGACGGGTGCCGCGGGGCCATGACTGTGCGTATGGCCGTGGGAGGGTTCCTGAGGTTCGGGATGGTCCTGGGAGGAGGTCACCGAGCGATCATCGCAAGAACGGGGGAGGCCCCCTGGTCAGCACGGCCGGGCGGGCGCTAGCGTGATGGCACCTTTGCACACGCGGGAGCTCGGAGCACCGGGCTGAGAGGGCGCTGACCTCGTGAATCCTCACGGGAAACGCTGCGCCGACCGCCGAACCTGTTACCGGGTAATGCCGGCGTAGGGAGTAGGTCTCATGACCACATCGGACGCACGCACGCCTGCCTCCACGACGAACGAGCGCGTCGGGGCGGCCAAGTCCATCGGCTGGCACAAGGGGTACGTCGAGGGCTCGCGCCCCGGCCTCCGGGTGCCGGTCCGTCAGGTGCACCTGACCAACGGCAAGGACGTGACGCTCTACGACACGTCCGGTCCGTACACCGATCCCGCCGTCACCACCGATGTCCGCCGCGGCCTCGCCTCCGTGCGCGGCGGCTGGATCGAGGACCGGGGGGACACCGAGGAGTACGAGGGGCGACCGGTCCGTCCGGAGGACGACGGCCGCGCGCCCGCCTCGCGCGACGGGCTGCGCAACCTCGACGCGCTCTTCCCGGGCGGCGCCCGCGCCCCCCGGCGCAGCCGCGACGGACGCCCCGTCACCCAGCTCGCGTACGCCCGGCGGGGGGAGATCACCCCCGAGATGGAGTACGTCGCGATCCGCGAGAACGTCGCCCCGGAGGTCGTCGCCGAGGAGATCGCGGCCGGCCGGGCGGTGCTTCCGGCCAATGTGAACCATCCGGAGATCGAGCCGATGATCATCGGCAAGCGGTTCCTGGTGAAGGTGAACGCCAACATCGGCAACTCCGCCGTGACCTCCTCCATCGAGGAGGAGGTGGAGAAGATGACCTGGGCGACGCGGTGGGGCGCCGACACGGTCATGGACCTGTCCACCGGCCGCAACATCCACACCACCCGTGAGTGGGTGCTCCGGAACTCCCCGGTGCCCATCGGCACCGTCCCGCTCTACCAGGCCCTTGAGAAGGTCGACGGCCGCGCGGAGGAGCTGACCTGGGAGATCTACAAGGACACCGTCATCGAGCAGGCCGAGCAGGGCGTGGACTACATGACGGTGCACGCCGGTGTGCGCCTGCCGTACGTCCCGCTCACGGCCCGCCGCAAGACCGGCATCGTCTCCCGGGGCGGCTCGATCATGGCGGCCTGGTGCCTCGCGCACCACAAGGAGTCGTTCCTCTACGAGAACTTCGAGGAGCTCTGCGAACTCCTGGCGACGTACGACGTGACGTACTCGCTCGGGGACGGGCTGCGGCCCGGGTCCATCGCCGACGCCAACGACGAGGCGCAGTTCGCCGAATTGCGCACCCTCGGCGAGCTCAACACGATCGCCAAGCGGTACGGCGTGCAGACGATGATCGAGGGCCCGGGACACGTCCCGATGCACAAGATCAAGGAGAACATCGACCTCCAGCAGGAGATCTGCGAGGAGGCGCCGTTCTACACCCTCGGCCCGCTGACCACCGACGTCGCACCGGCGTACGACCACATCACCTCCGGGATCGGCGCGGCGATGATCGCCTGGTGGGGCACGGCGATGCTCTGCTACGTGACCCCCAAGGAGCACCTCGGGCTGCCCGACCGGGACGACGTGAAGACCGGGGTCATCACCTACAAGATCGCGGCCCACGCCGCCGACCTGGCCAAGGGGCACCCGGGAGCGCAGGAGTGGGACGACGCGCTGTCGGACGCCCGGTTCGAGTTCCGCTGGGAGGACCAGTTCAACCTGGCGCTCGACCCGGACACGGCCCGCGCGTTCCATGACGAGACGCTGCCCGCCGAACCGGCGAAGACGGCCCACTTCTGCTCGATGTGCGGGCCGAAGTTCTGCTCGATGAAGATCAGCCGGAGCATCACCGAACAGTTCGGCGGTGACGCGGCTGCCACTCCGGAGGAGATCGAGGCCGGGATGCTGGAGAAGTCGAAGGAGTTCGCGGCGTCCGGCGGGCGTGTCTATCTGCCGCTGGCCGACTGAACCGCCGGGCGGGACGCCCGCGCGCCTTGTCGGGGAGGCGGCGGGTGTCCCGCCCGGGGCGGTGCGGGCGGACGGGGGCCGGGTGACCGCGTCCGCGCCCGGCGGTGCCTCGTAGGGTCCTCGCATGGGAAGCGGTCTGTGGGACACGGGGCTGAGCGACTGGTACGGGCCCGCGACGCCGATGGTGCGCACGTTCCGTGGGTATCGGCCGAATCGTCGCGGAGCCGTCAGGCTCGTCCGCTGGGCGCGGGTGCTGCCTCTGCGGTTCCTCGCCTGCGTCATGGCGGCGATCGCCGTCGGGACAGCCCTGGACGAGGACACCTCGCTGCCCGTCGGGGACCGCCTCATGATGGCTGCCCTACTCCTGGCCCTCGCGTCACTGACCTGGCGGTTCTCTCTCGTCAAGGTCGTTCTGCGCCCCGGCCGGATCGTCCGCTTCGGGGCGTACCGCCATACGGTCGTACCTGTCACCGCGGTCAACCGGCTGCATCGTGAGTCCTTCCGCGGCGGACTCCGTCTGGAGACGGCCGACGGCGAGGAGATCGGTTTCCGCTGGTTCGACGGGTCGCTCTGGGACCTGCTCTACGACTTCTCCGAAGTCTGTGCCGACGCCATGCGCGCCCAGGTGCGGAGCGCTGTCCGAGAGCCCGGCGGCGCGAGCGACGGCCGGGTGGAGCGGCGGTTCACCTGGTCGGCCGGGGCCGGGCTGTTCGCCGCCGGTGCCGTCGCGTCGCTGCTCGCCGGATTCGTCGCCCTCGTGCGGGGCTGAGGCCCGCCCCGCGGGTCAGGCTCCCGTGTCGGGTTCCGGCGTGCCGGGGCCCGGACCGTCGATGCCCGGGCTCCCGAAGCCGGGACCGTCGAAGTCCGGGCTGCTGAAATCGGGGCTGCTGAAATCGGGGCTGGTGAAGGAGGGCCGGGGGCTCTGGCGCGCACCGTCCTGCGGGTTCGAGAAGTCCGGGCTGCTGTACCCGATCTTCGGGATGCGGTTCGGCGACGGCCGGGGGGTGCGGGCGGCGGGTGCGGCGGTCGGGTCGTCCAGCGCGTCGCGGAGGAACGGGAGTATGCCGCGTTCCAGCAGGGCGTGGCGCCAGGCCTCCCTGGCCCGGGCGACCTCCTCCGGCACCTCCGCGTCCTCGTCCAGGCCGTCGGCCGGATCGTCCGTGCCGTTGCGGAGCGCCGTGACCAGCAGGCCGACGGCGGCGGCGAGGATCGCCAGCGCGGTGAGCGCGGCGAAGAGCCAGCCCGCGGTGACCATCGGGCCCGCGACGGCCAGGGACGAGCTCACCGCCTGGAGGAGGTAGCCGACCACCAGGAAGATCACCGCCGCGGAGCCCGCGAGGAGCGGGGCGAGCACGGTGACGACCGCACCGACCCCCACGCGCTCGCCGGTCGCCCCCGGCGGGACCAGGACCTCGTCGGGGTCCTGGTCGGCGTCGCCGGTGGGGACGCGGAGTTCCCCGCGCGCCTTCACGTAGTGCTCGTACTCGGTGGCGGCGGCGGCGGTGATGAGCGCGGTGGCGCTCAGCGCCATGGTCCGCAGCTGCTCCCGGTTGAGCCGCTCGCCGACTCCGTCCAGATCCGGCCGCTCGTGCGCGTGGCGCAGCGCGTCGCCGAGGATTCGCTCGTACTCGGGCCCGTCTTCGGCCAGCAGGTGCGGAGCGCTTGTCATCTGCATCCCCCGATGCTCCGTGGCGCCCGGCCACCCACGCAGGACGGGGCATTCCGGACGAGACGGAGGAGAGCCTGCTACTGATACGCCGATGGTAGAGCGCCCAGGGCGAGGGGTGACAGGTTGTTTCCGGAAAAAGGCCCGCCGACCGCGAACGATCAGGTCGACGGAGCCCTACCCGGTGGACCGTCAGTCATGCAGGGGGAGTTGGGCGACCAGTAGCTTTCCGGCCATGGTCACGCCGCCGTCCATGGCGATGGCCAGCCCGTCCGCGTACACGTGCGGTCCGAGCACCACCGGCCCCGCGCCGTTCTCGCCGTCCTCCGACCCGACCTCGCCCAGGAGGTACGGAATGGGGCTGTGGCCGTGGACGACCCGCCGGCCGCCGTACGCGGCCATCAGCTCGCGCACCGCCTGTGCGCCGCCGTCGTCCCGGAACGCGAACCGCTTGGTGAGCTTGCGGAACAGGTCCCAGCACTCGTCCGCGTCGTTACGGGTGAGGATGGCGTGGACCGTGTCGTTGACGTCCTCGATGGTCGCCCCGTAGTCGAGGTACGCCGTCGTGTCGGAGTGCATCAGCAGATGCCCGTCCTCTTCCACGACCGCGTCCAGCCGGGACATCCACTGGAGGTGGACGTCCCGCAGCCGCTCCATGTCGTGCTTCTGGCCGCCGTTGAGCAGCCAGGCGGCCTGGAAGGTGGCGGTGCCCGCGCCGGAGTTCACCGGGGTGTCCGCGAACCGCTTCGCGCCGATGAGCAACAGCTCGTGGTTGCCCATCAGTGCCTTGCAGTAGCCGCCTGCGGCGGCGGCCTCGGCCGAGAGCTGCATGACCAGATCGATGACCCCGATGCCGTCGGGGCCCCGGTCCGTGAAGTCGCCGAGGAACCAGAGCCGGGCGTTGCCCGCCGACCAGTTGCCGTTGACGTCGATGAGGCCCTGGTCCGCGAGGGCGGCCTTCAGCTCGTCGAGGTAGCCGTGCACGTCGCCGACGACGTAGAGCGGGCCCAGCCCGTCCGCTCCGCCGGTGCCCGCGTCCGGTACGGGGGCCACGACGGGCACCCCGGCCGGGGTGATCACGGGCAGGTCGCGCTCGGTCGGCGTGTAGCCCTCCGGTACGCCGCCGTCGGGCAGCGCGTTGCCGGGGTGTACGTCGCCGGGATGCGCGAGGGCACCCTCCGGATGCGGCTCCGCCCCGGGCACGGGCGTTCGCGCGTACGGCGGAACGCGGAAGTCGCGCAACGTCGCCGTACGCACCACGGGTTCCTGACCGGCCCCCTGAGTCATCGACCCCTCCACCACCGTCGCGCCGCCGTACACCTGACGGGCCCTGCCTGGTAGAGGTGGTCCGCGGTGTCGTGCGCCCATCATAGGAACGCGGATCGCCCCGTGTGACGCACCAGGGGCGGTGAATCCGGGCGGGTGCGCCGTTCACCTGTCCATTGGTCCGGATTAATCCGTTCAGTCCCTGCTCGGAGAGCGTGGCGCGCTGACCGTCGTGCGGGGCGGCCGGCGCTGCGAGGAGGTCCGGACGATGAGCTCGGTCGGTATCACCTGCTCGACCGGGCCGTCGTGTTCGACGCCCTCGATCGCGTCGATGAGGAGCTGCACCACCGCCGTGCCGATACGGCGCGGCTTCAGCGAGAGCGTGGTGATGGGCGGCTCGGTGGTGGCGTAGACCGTGGACTCGCTGCAGCAGACCAGCAGCAGGTCGTCGGGGACGCGCAGGCCGTACCGGCGCGCCGCGGCCAGCAGGTCGGTGCCGTTGGGGTCGAAGAGGCCGTAGACGGCGTCCGGCCGGTCGGGGCGGGCGAGCAGCCGGTCCGCGGCGACCGCTCCGGCGCACGGGTCGTGGGCCGGATAGGACTCGTACACCGGGTCCTGGCCCACGCGCTCGCACCAGTGCAGGTACGCGGTGGTGGAGAGCCGGGTGTACGTGTCGGTCGTGGTGCCGGTGAGCAGCCCGATCCGGCGGGCGCCCGCCGCGGCGAGGTGGTCGAGGAGGTCGAGTACGGCCGCGCGGTGGTCGTTGTCGACCCAGGCGGTGACCGGGAGCGATCCGGCGGGCCGCCCGTCGGAGACCACCGGCAGGCCCTGGCGGACGAGTTCGGTGACCACCGGGTCCTGGTCCGAGGGGTCGATCACCACGGTCCCGTCCAGGGCCACGTTGGACCAGACGTCGTGGCGCGAGGTGGCGGGCAGGATCACGAGGGCGTACCCCCGGGCGAGCGCGGCCGAGGTCGCGGCCCTCGCCATCTCCGCGAAGTACGCGAACTCGGTGAAGGTGAAAGGTTCATCCCCGTACGTGGTCACGGTCAGGCCGATCAGGCCCGACTTGCCCGTGCGGAGCGTGCGGGCCGCGGCCGAGGGGCGGTAGCCCAGGCGTTCTGCGACCTCGCGGACGTGGCGGCGGGTGGCGTCCGGGAGCCTGCCCTTGCCGTTGAGCGCGTCGGAGACGGTCGTGATCGAGACCCCCGCGGCGGCGGCCACGTCGCGGATACCCGCGCGTCCTGGCCGGCCGCTGCGCCGGGGGGTCTCCGTCCGGCTCACCTGGTGCTTCCCTGCTGCTGTCATGGCGAGCCGATAGTAGGGCTCAGGAGCCCAGGTGGGCCGGGAGCATATGCACCTGTTGACAGACACGTTTCTGCAAGGTCATCGAGGAATGATTGCCTTTCAATGCAAGGAAGTTGGCGGTGACCTGCCGGATGTGTCATGTATCCATCGGGCTGAGCTCGCTCACGGAGGGGTGGCGGGAGGAGTCTTCAACTCACCACTTCGAGGGACGCGCGCTACGGCGCGAGCCACCGGCGTGTGACGAAACACGCGTGCGCCCCCCGCCTGGCGGGGAGGCCCGTGGGGAGGAGCGCGTGCTTGAGCCCCCGGGGGCCCCGCGGCCGGTGGGCGTGGGCGAGCTCCGCGGAACCTCCCGCGCGCGGGTCGCTCCGGGAGGCTCCTCCTAAGGTGGGAGGCATCCGCACGTCGATGGTCGAGGAGGACCCGTGGTGAGCGAGAAGAGCCCCAAGCTGCGTCCCCAGCTGGACGGTGTCCCCGCCTATGTGCCGGGCAGGGCGGCCTCCCAGGACGGACCGGTCGCCTTCAAGCTGTCCTCCAACGAGAACCCCTATCCGCCGCTGCCCGGCGTACTGGAATCCGCGCTGGCGGCGGCCTCGGAACTCAACCGCTACCCGGACATGTCCTGCGCGGGCCTGATGGACGAGCTGGCCGACCGGTTCGGGGTACCGCTGGAGCACCTCGCCACCGGCACCGGCTCAGTGGGCGTGGCGCAGCAGCTGCTTCAAGCCACGTCCGGCCCCGGCGACGAGGTGATCTACGCCTGGCGCTCCTTCGAGGCGTACCCGATCATCACGCAGATCAGCGGGGCGGCCTCGGTGAAGGTGCCGCTGACCGACGGGGACGCGCACGACCTGGACGCCATGGCGGACGCCGTCACGGACCGGACGCGGCTGATCTTCGTCTGCAACCCCAACAACCCGACCGGGACGGTGGTGCGCCGGGCCGAACTGGAGCGGTTCCTCGACCGGGTGCCCTCCGACGTACTGGTGGTGCTCGACGAGGCGTACAAGGAGTTCGTCCGCGACGCCGACGTGCCGGACGGCCTGGAGATCTACCGCGACCGGCCCAATGTCGCCGTGCTGCGCACCTTCTCGAAGGCGTACGGGCTGGCCGGACTGCGGGTCGGGTTCGCGGTGGCGCACGAGCCGGTGGCCGCGGCGCTGCGCAAGACGGCCGTGCCCTTCGGCGTGAGCCGGATCGCCCAGGACGCGGCGATCGCCTCGCTGCGGGCCGAGGACGAACTGCTGGGGCGGGTGGGCTCGCTGGTGGTCGAGCGGAACCGGGTGCACCGGGGGCTGGTGGCGCAGGGGTGGACGGTGCCGGAGAGCCAGGCCAACTTCGTCTGGCTGCGGCTCGGTGACCGTACGGGAGACTTCGCCGCCTTCTGCGAGCGGGCCGGGGTGGTCGTGCGGCCGTTCGCCGGTGAGGGCGTACGGGTCACGGTCGGCGAGAACGAGGCCAACGACCTCTTCCTGAAGGCGGCGGAGGCGTTCCGCGCGCAGCTGTGACGCGGCTCGCGCCGTGCGGTCCGTACGGCGCGGGTCGTGGGTGGCTCGCGCCGTGCGACCCGTGCGGTGTGGGCCTGTGCGGTCCGTGCGACCCGTGTGGCGCGCGGTGCGGCCTTTCGTGCCAGTGGCCCCTGTCCTCCGGAACTCCGCGAGGGCGGGGGCCACGCGTGTACCGAGGGGCGTGGGGGCGTGAGCGAGGTCCCGACGGCGGCGCCCCGCTGCCGGTCGTTGTCCGGAAAGCGCCGGTGCGCCGGTTCCGGCCGGCGCGGCGCGGGCAGCTTCAAGGGGGAGGACCCGGTCGCTCCCCGTCGGCCGTCGCTCCCCGGGGCCGCCGCTCCAAGGGTCGTCGCTCTCAGGGGACCCCCCGTTCGAAGATCCGGAAGCACGTGCGCCATACTCGTGCTTGTGAATGTGAACGCGTTCACAAGCGCACCCGGTTGATCCCGCAATGAGAGGGATCAAACGGGCGAACCGCGGCTGTCACTACGGCGACGTAAGGAGACGACGACGTGGAACTTGCTCTGGCGCCCGAGACGATGGCGCGCTGGCAGTTCGGCATTACGACCGTCTACCACTTCCTCTTCGTCCCCATGACGATCTCCCTCGCCGCGCTGACGGCGGGGCTGCAGACGGCATGGGTCCGGACCAACAAGGAGAAGTACCTCAAGGCCACCAAGTTCTGGGGCAAGCTCTTCCTGATCAACATCGCCATGGGCGTCGTCACCGGCATCGTCCAGGAGTTCCAGTTCGGCATGAACTGGTCCGACTATTCGCGGTTCGTCGGCGACGTCTTCGGTGCCCCGCTCGCCTTCGAGGCGCTGATCGCCTTCTTCTTCGAGTCCACCTTCATCGGGCTCTGGATCTTCGGCTGGGACAAGCTGCCCCGGAAGATCCACCTGGCCTGCATCTGGATGGTCTCGCTCGGCACGATCCTCTCCGCGTACTTCATCCTGGCGGCCAACTCCTGGATGCAGCACCCGGTCGGCTACCGCATGAACGAGAAGCGTGGTCGCGCCGAACTCACCGACTTCTGGCAGGTGCTGACGCAGAACACCGCGCTCGCCCAGTTCTTCCACACCATCACGGCCGCCTTCCTCGTCGGCGGCGCCTTCATGGTCGGGATCGCCGCCTTCCACCTGGCGCGCAAGAAGCACATCCCGGTCATGCGGACCTCGCTGCGGCTGGGACTCGTCACCGTGGTCGTCGCGGGTCTGCTGACCTCCATCAGCGGTGACGTGCTCGGCAAGGTGATGTTCAAGCAGCAGCCGATGAAGATGGCCGCCGCCGAGGCGCTCTGGGAGGGACAGGAAGGCGCGCCGTTCTCGATCTTCGCGGTGGGCGACGTCTCCGAGGGCCGCAACGACGTCGAGATCTCGGTTCCCGGCGTGCTCTCCTTCCTGGCCGACGACACCTTCAGCTCGTACATCCCGGGCATCAACGAGCTGAACCAGCAGATGCAGGAGAAGTACGGGCCCGGGGACTACCGGCCCAACATCCCGGTCGCCTTCTGGGGCTTCCGCTGGATGATCGGCTTCGGGATGGCCTCCTTCGGCCTGGGCATCCTCGGACTCTGGCTGACCCGGAAGAAGTTCATGCTGCCGCCGGCGATGCGGACCGGCGACGACGAGGTGCCGCACCTGGTCCTCTTCAAGAACAAGGCGCTCAGCCCGAAGCTCGCCAAGCTGTACTGGATGGTCGCGCTCTGGACCCTGCTCTTCCCGCTGATCGCCAACTCCTGGGGCTGGATCTTCACCGAGACCGGGCGGCAGCCCTGGGTCGTCTTCGGGGTCCTCAAGACGAAGGACGCCGTCTCCCCCGGCGTCTCGCAGGGTGAGGTCATCGCCTCCCTGATCGCCTTCACCCTGATCTACGCGATCCTCGCGGTGGTCGAGGTCAAGCTGCTCGTGAAGTACATCAAGGCCGGCCCCCCGGAGCTCAGCGAGGACGACCTCAACCCGCCCGCCACGATCGGCGGCCACGACGCCGCCGACGCCGACCGGCCGATGGCCTTCTCGTACTGAGAGGAAGGAGCGGAACGATGGAACTCCACGACGTCTGGTTCGTCCTCATCGCCGTCCTCTGGACCGGCTACTTCTTCCTGGAGGGCTTCGACTTCGGCATCGGAGTCCTGACCAAGGTGCTGGCCCGCGACCGCACGGAGCGGCGGGTCCTGATCAACACGATCGGGCCCGTCTGGGACGGCAACGAGGTCTGGCTGCTCAGCGCCGGAGGGGCCACCTTCGCGGCCTTCCCCGACTGGTACGCCACCCTCTTCTCCGGCTTCTACCTGCCGCTGCTGGTCATTCTGCTCTGCCTGATCCTGAGGGGCGTCGCCTTCGAGTACCGGGCGAAGCGGCCGGAGGAGCGCTGGCAGACCAACTGGGAACACGCGATCTTCTGGACCTCGTTGATCCCCGCCGTCCTCTGGGGCGTGGCCTTCGGCAACATCGTGCGCGGCGTCAAGATCGACGCGCACATGGAGTACGTGGGCGGGTTCTGGGACCTCCTCAACCCGTTCGCGCTGCTCGGCGGGGCGGTGACACTCACCCTCTTCACCTTCCACGGCGCCGTCTTCGCGGCGCTGAAGACGGTCGGGGAGATCCGCGTACGGGCCCGCGCGTTCGCCCTGCGGCTCGGGTTCCTCACCGCGGTCCTGGCGCTGGGCTTCCTGATCTGGACGCAGGTACGTACCGGTGACGGCTGGTCGCTGCTGGCGACGGTCGTGGCCGTCCTGGCCCTGGCCGGTGCGATCGCGGCCATCGCGGCGGGGCGTGAGGGCTGGTCGTTCGCGCTCTCGGGCCTCACCATCACGGCCGCCGTCGCGATGCTCTTCCTGGCGCTCTTCCCGGACGTCATGCCGTCCTCGCTGAACAGCGCGTGGAGCCTGACCGTCACCAACGCCTCGTCCACGCCCTACACGCTCACGATCATGACCTGGTGCGCGGGGATCGCCACGCCCCTGGTCCTGCTCTACCAGAGCTGGACGTACTGGGTGTTCCGCAAGCGCATAGGTACCCAGCACATCGCCGACGCGCACTGAGTGCCCCGCCCGGCGGCGGCCTCGACCGCGCGCCGCCGGGCACCGGGCGCCGAGCACGCGCCGCCTCCGGTCACCCGACGGAACCGGCGGCACCGACCTCAGGGGATGTTTCACGTGAAACCGATCGATCCGCGTCTCTTCCGGTACGCCCGGGCCACCCGCTTCTTCCTCGTCGCCGTGGTCGCCCTGGGCGCCGTGGGCGCGGTGCTGGTCATCGCCCAGGCGATGCTGGTGGCCGAGATCGTCGTCGGCGGGTTCGAGGACGGGCTGAGCGTCTCCGGTCTCCGTACGCCCCTGATCCTGCTGGCCGCCGTCGCGGCGGGCCGGGCGCTGGTGGTCTGGCTCACCGAACTGGCGGCGTACCGGGCGAGTGCGGCGGTCAAGTCCGAGCTGCGCGGCCGGCTCCTGGAGCGGGCCGCGCGGCTCGGGCCCGGATGGCTGGACGGACAGCGCACCGGATCGCTGGTCGCCCTCGCCACCCGCGGGGTCGACGCGCTCGACGACTACTTCTCGCGCTATCTCCCGCAGCTCGGCCTCGCGGTGGTGGTGCCCGTCGCCGTCCTCGCGCGCATCGTCACCGAGGACTGGGTGTCGGCCGCGATCATCGTGGTCACGCTGCCGCTCATCCCCGCCTTCATGGCGCTGATCGGCTGGGCCACCCAGTCCCGGATGGACCGGCAGTGGAGGCTGCTCTCGCGGCTCTCCGGCCACTTCCTGGACGTGGTCGCCGGGCTGCCCACGCTCAAGGTCTTCGGCCGGGCCAAGGCCCAGGCCGAGTCGATCCGGAAGATCACCTCGGAGTACCGGCTGGCGACCGTACGGACCCTGCGGATCGCGTTCCTCTCCTCCTTCGCGCTGGAGCTGCTGGCGACCCTCTCGGTGGCGCTGGTCGCCGTCACCATCGGCATGCGGCTGGTCCACGGCGAACTCGACCTGTACATCGGCCTGCTGGTGCTGATCCTCGCCCCCGAGGCGTACCTGCCGATCCGCCAGGTCGGCGCGCAGTTCCACGCGGCGGCGGAAGGGCTGTCGGCCGCGGAGGAGATCTTCGCGGTGCTGGAGACCGAGCTCCCGGCAGCCGGTACGGCGGACGTGCCGGAGTCGCTCCGGATCGAGCTGACCGGGGTGACCGTCCGGCACCCGGGCCGGACCGGGGCCTCCCCGGCCGGCGCCTCGCTGGTGGTCGCGCCGGGGGAGACCGTCGCCCTGGTCGGCCCGAGCGGGGCCGGCAAGTCCACGCTCCTCGACGTGGTGCTCGGGTTCAGGGCGCCGGACGAGGGGACCGTGCGGGTCGGGGGCGTGGATCTCGCGACCGTCTCCCCCGAACGCTGGCACGAGCGCATCGCCTGGGTCCCGCAGCGCCCGGTCCTCTTCGCCGGAACCGTCGCGGAGAACGTGCGCCTCGCCCGGCCGGATGCCGACGACGCCGCCGTGACCGCCGCCCTGCGCGACGCGGGCGCCCACGGGTTCGTCACCGCGCTGCCGGAGGGGGAGCGGACCCTCCTCGGAGAGGACGGCGCCGGGCTCTCCGCCGGGCAGCGCCAGCGCCTCGCGCTGGCCCGCGCCTTCCTCGCCGACCGGCCGGTGCTGCTGCTCGACGAGCCGACCGCGAGCCTGGACGGCGATACGGAGGCGGGCATCGTGGACGCCGTACGGCGGCTGGCCGAGGGCCGTACCGTCCTGCTGGTCGCCCACCGCCCCGCACTGCTGCCGCTGGCCGACCGGATCGTGACGCTGGAACCGGCCGCGACCGGACCGGATACCGGGGCGGCCAAGGCGCCCCGACGGGCCGTTCCGGAACCCGTGCGCCCGCCCGCCCCCGCCCCGGCACAGGCTCCCGCGGCGCTCCGGGAGACCGCCGCCCGTACGGGCAAGGTGCTCGCCCGTGTCCGCGAGGCGGCGGGCGCCCGCCGAGGGCGCCTCACCCTCGCCCTGCTGCTGGGCAGCCTCGCCCTGGGCTCCTCGGTGGGTCTGATGGCGGTCTCCGGCTGGCTGATCTCCCGGGCCTCCGAACAGCCCCCGGTCCTCTACCTCATGGTCGCCGTCACGGCGACCCGAGCCTTCGGCCTCGGCCGCGCCTTCTTCCGCTACGCCGAACGCCTCGTCTCCCACGACACCGTGCTCCAGCTCCTCGCCGAACTGCGGGTCGCCGTCTACCGGGGGCTCGAGCGCGTCGCGCCCGCCGGACTGCGCACCACCCGCCGGGGCGACCTGCTCACCCGGCTGGTGGCGGACGTCGACGAACTCCAGGACTACTGGCTCCGCTGGCTGCTCCCCGCCGGTACCGCCGTGGTCGTCGGCGCGGCCTCCGCCGGTTTCCTCGGGCTGCTCCTCCCAGGGGCGGGCGTGGTCCTCGCCGCCGGGCTGCTCCTCGCCGGAGCGGGTGTGCCGCTGGTCAGCGGTGCGGTCGCCCGCCGGGCGGAACGCCGGCTCGCCCCGGCCCGTGCCGACCTCGCCGTCCGGGTCACCGACCTCCTCGGCGGCACCGCAGAACTGACCGTCGCCGGTGCCCTGCCCTCGCGTACCGCGCGGGTGCGGGAGGCGGACGGGGTCCTCACCCGGATCGCTGCCCGCGCCGCCTCCGCCACGGCCCTGGGCGGCGGCCTCTCCTCGCTCCTCTGCGGGCTGACCGTGGTCGCCTCCGCGCTGGTGGCGCTGCCCGCCGTGCGCGGCGGCCGGCTCGGCGGCCTGGAACTCGCGGTCGTCCTGCTCACCCCGCTCGCCGCCTTCGAGGCCGTGAACGGGATGCCGCTCGCCGTGCGGTACCGAGGGCGCGCCCGCCGGAGCGCGGAGCGGGTGTACGAGGTGCTGGACGCCCCTGTACCGGTACGGGAACCCGCCGCCCCCGCCCCGGCCCCCGCCACCCCGTTCCCGCTGGAGGTACGGGGCCTGACGGCCCGCTACCCGGGCGCGGACCGGCCCGCTCTGGACGCGGTCGACCTGACCCTGGAGCAGGGGCGCCGGATCGCGGTCGTGGGCCCGTCCGGTTCCGGCAAGACCACCCTCGCGCAGGTCCTGCTCCGCTTCCTGGACGCGGAGAGCGGCACCTACCGGCTCGGCGGCACGGACGCCCCGGCGCTCGACGGCGACACGGTCCGTACCCACGTCGGGCTCTGTGCCCAGGACGCGCACGTCTTCGACAGCTCGGTGCGGGAGAACCTGCGGCTCGCCCGCACCGACGCCACCGAGGAGGACCTGCGGGACGCGCTCGCCGGTGCGCGGCTGCTCGACTGGGCCGACTCGCTGCCGGACGGCCTCGACACCCTGGTGGGCGAACACGGCGCCCGGCTCTCCGGCGGTCAGCGCCAGCGCCTCGCGCTGGCCCGCGCGCTCCTCGCCGACTTCCCCGTCCTCGTCCTCGACGAGCCCGCCGAACACCTTGACATCGCCACCGCCGACGCCCTGACCGAGGACCTGCTCGACGTCACCCGGGGGCGTGCCACCGTGCTCATCACCCACCGCCTGGCGGGCCTCGACGCGGTGGACGAGATCGTGGTGCTGGACGGCGGCCGGGTGGTCCAGCGCGGCGGCTACGCCGAGCTCGCCGCGGCGGACGGGCCGCTGCGCCGGATGCTGGAGCGCGAACGCGAGGCGGGCCGGCGCACGGTCCGTCCGCCGGAACCGGCCCGGACGGCACACGCCTGAGACGCTCCGGGGCCGGTCTGCCGCGCCCGAAGAACGGGACAATCCCGACTTTCCGTGCGCGTGGTCCCTTCGTACGCTCGACGCATGGCAGAGCGGCAGGGGCACCAGCGGGACGCGACGGGCCCGGGCGGGGCCGACTCGGCCGACAGGGCTGAAGGGGCCGACGGGGACGGCAGGGCTGACGCCCCCGACCGGACCGACGGGAGCGAGTCCGGGCTGAGCCGGAACGCGTGGGACCAGGAGTCGCTCGAAGCCGCCGCCCGGGCCGCCCGCGATCTGGGGGGCCTCTCCCCCGATCTGACCGCTCGCGTGCCGCAGCTGCTGGAGGCCATGCGTTCGGTCGGTACCGGGCTGGAGCTGCACTCCACGCTCGACCGGATCTGCGAGACCGCCGCCGAACTGGCCCACGCCCGGTACGCCGCGATCGGCGTCGTGGACGAGTCCGTCGAGGGGCTCCTCGACTTCATCACCCACGGCATGTCGGACGAGGAGGCCCGCACGATCGGGCGGCCCCCGAGCGGGCGGACCGGACTCCTGGGAGCGCTCATCCACGAGCCCGCTCCGGTGATGCTGACCGACCTGACCACCGATCCGCGGTACGCCGGATTCCCGCCGGGCCACCCCCCGATGCGCACCTTCCTGGGCGTCCCCATCAGCGTCCAGGGGCAGGTCTTCGGCAATCTGTACCTCGCCGAGAAGCACCACGGCGGCACGTTCAACGAGCACGACCTGCACATGGTCCGGGTACTCGCCACGGAGGCGGGCATCGCCATCGGCAACGCCCGCCTCTACGAGGCCGCCCGCCGCCGCGAACGGTGGATCGACGGGTCGGTCGCGGTCACCACGGCGCTGCTCGCCGGCGGGGACGCGGACGATGCCCTGAGCGTCGTCGCCGAACAGGCCCGCAGGCTCGCCGACTCGGCCGCCGGTGCCGTACTGCTGCCGGTGGGGAAGGACGGGGCCGACGGGCTGGAGGTCGTCGCGGTCGCCTCCGACGATCCGTCCACCTCGCTGGGCGTGATCATCGGTCCCCAGAGCCCGGTGGGTTCCGCGCTGCTGGCGGGGGAGCCCGTCTTCATCGACGACGCCGCCACCGACCCGCGCCTGATCAGCCGCGCGTCCGAGGGGTACGGCCCGAACATGCTGCTGCCGATGCGCAGTGGCGGCCGGATGCTCGGCGCCCTGTCCATGCCCCGGGCGCAGGGGCAGCGCCCGTTCAGCGCGGCGGAACGGACCCTCGCGGCGCAGTTCGCCGCGCAGGCCGCGCTCGCCCTGATGATGGCGGAGGCGCAGCGCGACCGGGAGCGGCTGGCGGTGTACGAGGACCGGGACCGGATCGCCCGGGATCTCCACGACCTGGTCATCCAGCGGCTCTACACCACCGGGATGATGCTGGAGAGCGCCCAGCGACGGTCGGAGGTGCCGGAGGTGCGGGAGGGCGTCGGCCGGGCCGTGGACGAGCTGGACACCACCATCCAGGAGATCCGCACCGCCATCTTCGCCCTCCAGCAGGAACCGGCCGAGGCCCCGTCCGGCCTGCGCGTCCGGGTGCTGCGCGAGCTCAACATGGCGGCGGTGCCCCTCGGCTTCACGCCCTCGCACCGCTTTCTCGGGGCGATCGACACCCTGGTGAGCGAGTCCACCGGGAAGAACCTGATCGCCGCCCTGCGCGAGGCCCTCTCCAACGCCTTCCGGCACGCCCAGGCCTCGGTGATCGACGTGGTCGTCGACGCCACGGCCACCCTGCCGGACGGGCGGGACGCCGTCCGGCTGACCGTCTCCGACGACGGGGTCGGCATCCCGGAGGGCGGCCGGCGGAGCGGGCTGCGCAATCTGGCCCGCCGGGCGGAGTCGCTGGGCGGGGCGAGCTGGTTCGGCCCGGGACTCGGGGAGAGCGGCGGCGGTACGTCGGTGACCTGGGAGGCCCCGCTCTGACGCACCCGGCTCCTCGGCCGGGCGGTGTACGGCCGGTGGCGGGGCCGGGCCGGTGGGCGGGCCCGGGGCAGCGGTCGGGCGGTCGGTGGGGGCCGGGTCAGCGGGTCGCGAGAAGGCGTTCGAGGACGACCGCCACGCCGTCCTCCTCGTTGGTGAGCGTCTGTCCCGAGGCGGCGGAGACCGCGGCCGGGTGGGCGTTGGCCATCGCGTACGAGGTACCGGCCCAGTTCAGCATCTCGACGTCGTTCGGCATGTCCCCGAAGGCGACGACCTCCTCGGGGAGCACCCCGCGCGCCGCGCAGTACTCCGCGAGCGTGCGGGCCTTGGAGACACCCGCGCCGCCGGCCTCCAGCAGGGCGGAGGGGCTGGAACGGGTGAAGGAGACCCGGTCTCCGGCGGCCTCGCGGGCCAGGGCGAGAAACGCGTCGGGGGCGATGGCCGTGTGGTGGGCGAGGAGCTTGAGCACCGGGGCGCCCGTGCCCGGGGTCTCCTCTTCCAGCAGCTTCTCGACGGGGGCCACCACCGCTCCGGGGTCCTGGCGGAACGGCGGGTAGAGCGGTTCGTGGTGGAAGCCGGTGGTGAACTCCACCGCGAACGTGGTGCCGGGTGCCGCGGCCCGTACCCGGTGCGCGACGTCGAGCGCCTCCGCCCGGCCGAGCGGATGGACCTCGATCAGCCGGCCCCCGGCGCTCAGGTCGACCACCGCGGCGCCGTTCGCGCAGATGGCCGTCCCGTGTCCCGGCAGATGGGACACCACCGCGTCCATCCAGCGGGGCGGGCGCCCGGTGACGAAGAGGACGTGCACGCCCGCCCGTTCGGCCGCCGCGAGGGCGGCGATCGTGCGCGAGGACAAGGTCTTGTCGTCGCGCAGCAACGTGCCGTCCAGATCGGTGGCTATCAGCCGGGGCACGGCGACAGACGGTGCTTCGGTAGGCGTGGTCACCGGTCCATTCTCCCGCATTCGGCGCACGGGCGTGCGGGAGGGCGCACATATGAGAGACGCGCGCCTCTGAGCAGGGGGATAGACCTCTGGCATATGCCAGTGCACCGGCGGGAGATCGTGGGGCCTCGGGGAGCTCGGGGCGGCGGGTGCGGTGCGGTCGCGGCCCGCCCGGCCCACGGCCGTCGGGGCGGCGCGTGGAGGGGCGGGGCGGCCGGTCGCGGGGGCAGTGGTGCGCTCGGACCGGGCGGACCGGTCGGCCTCGCCCCGGTGGGGACGGGGCGGGGGACGTACGCTCGATCCATGAGTCTGCGCCTGAGCACCGTGATCCTCCCCGTCGACCGCTGGCACGAGGGGGGCCGTGCGAAGTGGCAGCGCGCCGAAGAGCTCGGCTTCCACGCCGCTTACACCTACGACCACCTGTCCTGGCGTTCGTTCCGGGAGGAGACCTGGTTCGGGGCGCTCCCGACGCTGACGGCCGCGGCCGTGGTCACCGGGACCATGCGCCTCGGCACCCTCGTGACCTCGCCGAACTTCCGCCACCCGGTGACGCTGGCCAAGGAACTGATCTCGCTGGACGACGTCTCGGGCGGCCGGGTCACCCTCGGGATCGGGGCGGGCGGCAACGGCTTCGACGCCACGGCGCTCGGCCAGGAGCCGTGGACGCCCCGCGAGCGGGCCGACCGCTTCGGCGAGTTCGTGCCGCTGCTGGACCGGCTGCTCACCGAGGGCGCGGTCTCGCAGCAGGGCATCTTCTACACGGCGGAGGAGGCCCGGAACATCCCTGGTTGCGTCCAGTCGCCCCGGCTGCCCTTCGCCGTCGCCGCGACCGGGCCGCGCGGGCTGAAGCTGGCCGCCCGGTACGGCCAGGCCTGGGTGACCACGGGCGACCCGAAGCTCTTCGAGGACGGCACCCCGGAGCAGTCGGTCGAGGCGCTGCGCGGCCAGATCGAGAAGCTCGGCAAGGCGTGCTCGGAGACCGGGCGGGACGTCGCGGAGCTGGACAAGATCCTGCTCACCGCCTTCACCCCGGACCGCAACCGCCCGCTGGAGTCGCTGGACGCCTTCGTGGACTTCGCCGGCCGCCACCGGGAACTGGGCTTCACCGAACTGGTCGTCCACTGGCCGATCCCGGACTCGGACTTCGCCACCGACCAGGCCGTCTTCGAGCGGATCGCCACCGAGGCTCTCGCGCAGCTGGGCTGACCGTAAGCCGGTGTACGGGGCCGCGGCCCGGGGCCCCGGGTCCGTCACTCCTGGAAACGCAGGTACTCCGGGGGTACGGAGTCCGCCAGCCACACCCCGTTGGCGCTGACGCGGAAGACATGACCGGCGCGGTGCATCGCCGCCGCGTCCACAAAGAGCACCACGGGGCTGCCCCGTCGCGCCCCGACCCGGGTGGCGGTCTCCCGGTCGGGTGAGAGGTGGACGTGGTGGCGGGCCATCGGGCGCAGGCCCTCGGCCCGGATCGCCGCCAGGGACCGGGCCACCGTGCCGTGGTAGAGGAACGGCGGCGGCTCGGCCGGAGGCAGGTCCAGGTCGACGGCGACGGTGTGGCCCTGGTTGGCGCGCAGTCGATCGCCCTCCAGGGTGAAGCGCTGCTTGTCGTTCACCGCCACCACGTGTTCGAGTTCGGCTCGGGTGATCGGGAAGTGGTGGCGGGCCGTGGCCTCCAGCAACTCCGTGACGTCCACCCACCCGTTCGGGTCGAGTGTCAGCCCGATGCGTTCCGGCTGATGGCGCAGGTGCTTGGAGAGGTACTTCGACACCTTCACGGTGCGTCTGTCGTCCATCTCGCCAGAGTGCCCGGCGGCTTCCGGCGGTGCATCCGGATTTTCGGGGCGCCAGGAAACTGGTGAGTCCGTTTGTGTTTGATCCACAAGCAACTTGACTTATCCACAGGCTATTTGGCGAATCTGTGGACAACGAACTTGTGAAATAGTCCATTTGATCAACTAGAGCACCAAAAGGGATAGATGTCCCGCTCATCCCCTAAGGGGGTTTTGTGTGCGCCGACTTCCGGGTTCTCCGTCGGCGTGCGATTGCCGGCAGCGGCCCACGCGCCCACCACGGAGGGCCTCTTGCGCGCGGGATGAACCGTTCCTTCCGTGCGTCCCGCAGGTGAAACATCCCCGTCGTGAACGCCGCGTGCACGGCGGCCCGACCGGCTCGCTCCCGGTGAACAGCTCATAGGCTGAACGCCGTTCTGTCCACAGGCGGCCCCGCGCACCTGGGGAAAGCCGCGCCGGAGGATCGCTGGTTTCCCCACGCTTCCACCCGCCCGCGCGGCCGAGAGGGGCGAGCGGGCCGTGAACCGCCACAGGGAGCGCGACACCCCCTTCAGTGGTCTCCGTCCGTGAACTCGGCTCCGGCACCGCATGCGTGATCCGCCCGTGGCCCAACTCCACCGTGCGCAGCTTGCGTCGGCCGCACGCGTGAGCCTCGGCCGTCGGGCACGCCACCCGACCGCTCCGCCCGGTGGCACACCCGACTCGGCACCGCTCAGGGCCGCTTGCGGAGCGCCCCCGTCCCGGCCCGGAGCAGACGGCGCACGCCCGCCGGCCGTCCCGGGACCACCACGAGTGCCTGGTCGTGGACCACCGCCTCCAGTACCGCTTCGGCGACCTGCTCCGGCGTACGGCCGCGAGTCCGGCGTGACGGCGCGACGGCCCCCGCGCCAACTCCGGCGGGAGAGACCTCTCTTGTCGAGGCGCCCGCCGCGGTGCCGGCCGACGCGGCCGTTCCCGCACCCGCCCCGGCGCCTGCCGCCACGGTGTCGACCGTCCCTGGCCGTACCGCGCTCACCGAGACCGTACGGTGCGCCAGTTCGGCCCGCAGGCCCTGGGTGAGCGCCAGGACGGCGGCCTGGGCCGTGCCGTACGTGGAGATCCCCGGCGCACGGGACAGCGGGCCCGGGACGCTCGGGAGCACGTTGACGATGTGGCCGCCCTGCCCGCGCTCGGCCATCCGCCCGCCGAACACCCGGCAGCTGTGGACGACGCCCAGGAACCCCGCGTCGAGGAAGCCCCGCCACTCCTCGGACGGGGTCTCCAGGAAGGGCCCGGAGGGTGCCGTGCCAGCGGAGTTGACCAGAACGTCGACGGTGCCGTACTCCGCCGCCACCTTCGCGCCGAGCTTCTCCATCGCCTGCTCGTCGCCCGGCTCGGCGGTCTGTGCCCAGGCGGCCGGCGCCCCCACGAGCAGCGCCGTCTCCGCCGTACGCGCGGCGCCCGCCGCGTCCCGGTCCACGGCCACCACCCGCGCCCCGGCCTCGGCGAACGCCAGGGCGGTGGCGCGTCCGATCCCGTCGGCCGCGCCCGTCACCAGCACCAGCTGACCGGCGAACCGGTCCGCGTACCGGCCGGGCCCGACCGGGTCCTTCACCGGTGTGCGGGCCGCCTTCGCCGAGGGCTCGTTGGCGGCCACGAACTCCGAGATCCAGGAGACGAGTTGGTCGGGCCGGGTGCGCGGAACCCAGTGCTGGGCGGGCAGCCGGCGCCGGACCAGGCGCGGGGCCCACCGCTCCAGGTCGTCGTAGAGGTACTCCGACAGGAAGGCGTCACCGGTCGGCGTGATCAGCTGCACCGGTACGTGCGCGTGCGCGTCCGGGCGCGGCCTGCGCAGCCGGGTACGGACGTTGTCGCGGTAGAGCCAGGCGCCGTGCGCCGCGTCCCGGGGCAGCGAGGCGGTGGGGTAGTCGCCCGCGGGCACCTTCTCCAGGCGCTCCAGGATGCGCGGCCACCGGCGCCCCAGCGGCCCGCGCCAGGCGAGTTCGGGCAGCACGGGGGTGTGCAGGAGGTAGACGTACCAGGACTTGGCGCCCTGTCCGGCGAGCTGGACCAGCCGCCGTGGGGTCGGCCGGGTCACCCGGCCCTGGATCCAGTGGCCGAAGTGGTCCAGCGACGGCCCGGACATCGAGGTGAAGGAGGCGATCCTGCCCCTGGTCCGCTCGACCGTGGCGAACTCCCAGGACTGCACCGAACCCCAGTCGTGGCCCACCAGATGCACCGGCCGGGCGGGGCTCACCTCGTCCAGCACGGCGAGGAAGTCGTCGGTCAGCTTCTCCAGCGTGAAACCTCCGCGCAGCGGCTTCGGCGCGCTCGAACGGCCGTGGCCGCGCACGTCGTAGAGCACCACGTGCCACTGCTCGGCCAGCGCCGGAGCCACCCGCGACCACACCTCCTTGCTGTCCGGATAGCCGTGCACCAGCACCACGGTGGGCAGCTCCGGATTGCCCAGCTCGGCCACGCAGAGCTCGATGCCGCCCGTGCGGACCCAGCGCTCGCGCGCTCCCGGCAGTTGCATCCCGCCACCTCTCCCCGGTCGGGCGCCGCTCGTGCGCCACCCGTCTTCCTCGGCCCCGGCCGTCCGAACCCGGCGTCCGGACAGCGCACTTGGCGAGCTGTACGCGCCAGTAACGTGACACTGAAGAATGTGACCGGGCCCGCCGAGGGGTCAAGGGGGGCGCCCGGCCTGTGGACAACCACCTGTGGAGATCCGGTACGCAGAGAGGATCGTCGGCCCGGGTCACTCCTCCGCCGGACTCCCCTACGGGGCCCTACGACTCAAGTGTGACGTGCATGCGACCGCCAGGGCTGACGCCCAAGGACGCCCGCGCCACTACCGTCGTCGAGGTGACTGTGATCGCGCTGAAGGCCTTGAGCAAGAGATACCCCCGGGTGACCGCTCTTGACCGGCTCTCCTTGGACATCGGACCGGGCGTGACCGGCCTGGTGGGTGCCAACGGGGCCGGCAAGTCCACCCTGATCAAGATCCTGCTGGGACTCTCGCCCGCCACCGAGGGCTCCGCCTCGGTCCTCGGGCTGGATGTCGCCACGCACGGTGCCGCGATCCGGGAGCGGGTCGGGTACATGCCGGAACACGACTGCCTCCCGCCGGACGTCTCGGCGACCGAGTTCGTCGTCCACATGGCACGGATGTCCGGTCTGCCGCCGACGGCGGCCCGGGAACGCACCGCCGACACCCTGCGCCACGTCGGCCTCTACGAGGAGCGCTACCGCCCCATCGGGGGCTACTCGACCGGCATGAAGCAGCGCGTGAAGCTGGCCCAGGCGCTGGTCCACGACCCGAGGCTGGTGCTGCTCGACGAGCCGACGAACGGCCTCGACCCGGTCGGCCGCGACGAGATGCTCGGGCTCATCCGCCGGGTGCACACCGACTTCGGCATCTCCGTGCTCGTCACCTCGCACCTCCTGGGCGAGCTGGAACGCACCTGCGACCACGTCGTCGTCATCGACGGCGGCACGCTGCTCCGGTCCAGTTCCACCAGCGAGTTCACCCAGACCACCACCACCCTCGCGGTCGAGGTCACCGACAGCGACACCCATCCGGACGGCACCGACGCGCTGCGCCACAAGCTCCTCGGGGCCGGTGTGAAGCTGATCGGGAACGACGGCGTCGACACCGGCGGACTGCCGGGGGCCGGTCACATCCTGCTCGTCGAGGCGACCGGCGAGGAGACGTACGACCTGGTGCGCGACAGCGTGGCCGTTCTCGGTCTCGGGCTCGTCCGCATGGAACAGCGCCGCCACCACATCGCCGAGGTCTTCCGCGCGGGCGAGACCGCTCAGCCGGCCCCGGTGGTCGCCGCGGCGGCGTCCGGCCCGGCCCTCGGAGCCGTACCGCAGGCCCAGTCCCCGATCCCGGCACCCGGGTCCGGGTCCGTCCACCAGGTCCCGGCATCCGGGGTCGTACAGCAGAAGGGGAGCGGTCCCGATGAGCACTGAGACCAGGGCCCACGGCGCGCTGCCCGGCGACGCCTCCCGCATCCACGACATCGGCTACCGCTCCTACGACGGCCCGAGGCTGGGGCGCGCGTACGCCCGCCGCTCGCTCTACGTCCAGTCCCTCAAGGGCGCGTTCGGGCTCGGGCGGTCCGCCCGGTCCAAGGTGCTGCCGATGCTGATGCTCGCGGTGATGTGCCTGGTCGCGGCGATCCTCGTGGCGGTGTCGATGGCCGCGCCGGGCGCCACGAAGCTGGTCGTGAAGTACACCTCGTACGCGGTCTTCCTGCAGGCCGTCATCGGGCTGTTCGTGGCCTCCCAGGCACCGCAGAGCGTCTCGCGGGACCTGCGGTTCCGGACGGTTCCGCTGTACTTCTCGCGGCCGATCGCGCACGCCGACTACGTCCTGGCGAAGCTGGCGGCGATGGCGTCCGCCGTCTTCGTGCTCACCGGGACGCCGCTGCTCATCCTCTACGTGGGCTCGCTGCTCGCGAAGTTCGACTTCGGCGACCAGACCGGCTGGTTCGCCCAGGGACTGGTGTCGGTGGCCCTGTTGTCCGTGCTGTTCGCCGCGCTCGCGCTGGTGGTGGCCGCGGTGACGCCGCGCCGCGGCTTCGGGGTGGCGGCGGTGATCGCCGTGCTGACCATCTCGTACGGAGCGGTCTCCACCGTCCAGGCCATCGCGTACTCGACCGGGACCGAGGGGGCCGTCGCCTGGTTCGGTCTGTTCTCCCCGATCACGCTGATCGACGGGGTGCAGACCGCGTTCCTCGGCGCCACCTCCGCCTTCCCCGGCGGTGAGGGTCCGGGGGCCGCGCTGGGCGTGGTCTATCTGTTCGTCGTACTCGCGCTCATCGCCGGCTCGTACGCCGCCCTGCTGCGCCGCTACCGGAGGGTCGGGCTGTGACCACCATCGAGATCGACCACGCCTCCCGCTGGTTCGGGAACGTCGTCGCCGTCAACGACGTGAGTATGACGATCGGCCCGGGGGTCACCGGACTCCTCGGCCCCAATGGCGCGGGCAAGTCCACACTGATCAACTTGATGGCCGGATTTCTCGCCCCCTCCACGGGGACGGTCACGCTCGACGGGCGCCCGATCTGGCGCAACGAGTCGGTCTACCAGGAGATCGGCATCGTCCCCGAGCGGGAGGGCATGTACGACTTCCTGACCGGCCGCGAGTTCGTCGTCGCCAACGCCGAACTGCACGGCCTGGGGGATGCGCAGGCAGCGCGCGCGCTGGCCACCGTGGAGATGGAGTACGCGCAGGACCGCAAGATCCAGACGTACAGCAAGGGCATGCGCCAGCGCGTGAAGATGGCCTCGGCGCTCGTCCACGACCCCTCGGTCCTGCTGCTGGACGAACCGTTCAACGGCATGGACCCCCGCCAGCGGATGCAGCTGATGGACCTGCTGCGGCGGATGGGCGCGGAGGGGCGCACCGTGCTCTTCTCCTCCCACATCCTCGAAGAGGTCGAGCAACTCGCCTCGCACATCGAGGTGATCGTGGCCGGCCGGCACGCGGCCTCCGGCGACTTCCGGCGGATCCGCCGGCTGATGACGGACCGCCCGCACCGCTATCTCGTGCGCTCCAGCGACGACCGCGCGCTGGCGGCGGCCCTGATCGCCGACCCGTCGACGGCCGGTATCGAGGTCGACCACGGCGAGGGCGCACTGCTGATCCAGGCGGTCGATTTCGGCCGTTTCACCACGCTGCTGCCGCGGGTGGCGCAGGAGCGCGGTATCCGTCTGCTGGCCGTCTCGCCGTCCGACGAGTCCCTCGAATCGGTCTTCTCGTACCTCGTATCGGCCTGATCAGTGGCCAAGAAGGAGCTGTGAAGCGTCATGTACGACCCCACAGTCGCCCGGCTCACCTACCGGGCCCTGCTCGGCCGGCGCCGGGCCGCCATCCTGTTCGTCCTGCCCGCGCTGCTGATCGCGATCGCGCTGGCGGTAAGGGTCCTGGCGGGAGCCGACGACCAGATCACCTCGGACGTGCTCGGCGGCTTCGCCCTCGCCGCGATGGTCCCGCTGATCGGTGTCATCGCGGGCACGGGGGCCATCGGCCCCGAGATCGACGACGGTTCGATCGTCTATCTGCTGGCGAAGCCGGTGAAGCGCCCCACGATCATCTTCACCAAGCTGATCGTCGCCATCGCCGTCACGATGGTCTTCTCCGCGCTGCCCACCCTGATCGCGGGGCTCATCCTCAACGGCAACGGCCAGCAGATCGCGGTGGCGTACACCGTCGGGGCGCTGGTCGCCTCGATCGCGTACAGCGCGCTCTTCCTGCTGCTGGGCACGGTCAGCCGGCACGCGGTCGTGTTCGGCCTGGTCTACGCGCTGGTGTGGGAGACGCTCTTCGGCAGCACGATGCCCGGGGCACGCACGCTGAGCGTGCAGCAGTGGGCGCTCGCCGTCGCCGAGAAGACCGGCGCCGAGGGCGCCATCACCGCCGACGTCCAACTCCCGCTCGCCACCGTGCTGCTGGTCGTGGTGACCGTCGGCGCCACCTGGTACGCGGGCCAGAAGCTGCGGACGCTCAAGCTGGCCGGCGAGGAGTGAGGCGCCGGACCGGCCGGTGAGGCGGCCCCCTGCACGACAACCCTCGTCCGCCGGACGGGGGTTGTCGTGCGCCCGGGCCCGGCTCTCCGGCCCGGCTCTCCGGCCGGTGGGACCGCTCGGGAGGCCCGGCCCGTGAGCGAACGGCACCACCCCGCGTGACCGCGGATGCGCCGGTTCGTTGGGCCGGATGCGTGGAGGCAACTGGAATCCGTGACGACGAGCGTTCGTGAAGCAGGGAATACCGGCCCGGTGCGTGAGCACCGCAGGCGGCCGGTCATCGAGCAGGTGGCACCCGTGAGCGACCTCCGCCCCTGACGCCCGGGGAGAGGGCCGTCCCTCGCTGTTCCCTCGCGTACGAAAGGCATGCCCATGCCCACGGAAGTCGCCCTGCTCGAATCCCGCGCGCTGCGCGTCGAGCAGATGGTGCGCGTCGACATCCTCGACAAGGTGAAGAGCCTTGTCATGCTCCCGGACGGAATTCACGTTCGCACAGAGGACGTGGCTCGTTACTTCGAAGTATCCACAGCCTCTGTACGGAGGCTCACCGATCGCCATCAGGCCGAGTTCACCGACAATGGCCTGCGCACACTGCGAGGCTCTGAGCTGCAGTCCTTCCATAGCGACATGATGTCGCTATGGAAGGGGGTCGGAGCGGAAAGTTATCCACAGGCTCCCCTCCAGCTGCGCCTCTACACCCGCCGAACGGTCCTCAACGTCGCCATGCTTCTTCGCGAAAGCGACATCGCCCGCTGCGTCCGTACGTACCTCCTCGACGCCGAGACCGACCTCCGGGAGCGGTACGACTCGCTCGACTTCCGGGTCACCCGCATCGAGAGCTGCCTCGCCGGTGTCGGGTCGGCGCTCCAGGAGCTGGGGCCGGTCCTGCGCCGGATGTCGGAGCGGTTCGACAGCCTGGACCGGAAGCTGGGGGCGACCCACGAGGTCGTCGGCGCGATGAGCGTCCGGCTGGCCGACGTCGCGCACGACGTGCGGCGGGTCGACGCGCGGCTGGGCGACCTGGCGCACCGGCTCAAGGAGCTGCGGCCCGAGCCGTAAAGGACCCGAGCCGACTCCTGGACGGGGGCGGAACGCACGACTGCCCGCGGCCTTCGCGGGCCGCGGGCAGTCGGTCGTGCGGTGGTGCGTCCCTACGGAGAGGGGGGCGTTACGGAGGTGAGGCGCGCGGCGGCTACCGCGTCCCGCCGGCGAGGAGCTCCTCCAGGACCACCGCGATGCCGTCGTCGACGTTGGAGGCGGTGATCTCGTGCGCCACGGCCTTGAGCTCGTCGTGCGCGTTGGCCATGGCCACGCCGTGCCGGACCCAGCCGAACATCGGGATGT
This sequence comes from Streptomyces sp. NPDC060184, assembly GCF_042728795.1. Taxonomy (NCBI): domain Bacteria; kingdom Bacillati; phylum Actinomycetota; class Actinomycetes; order Kitasatosporales; family Streptomycetaceae; genus Streptomyces; species Streptomyces sp. NPDC060184. The sequence continues at coordinate 181,499 of NZ_JBHWYX010000001.1, read as the reverse complement.
CGTTGGGCATGTCGCCGAAGGCGATGGTGTCCGCCGCCTTCACACCGAGCCGGCGCGCGGCGAGCGAGAGACCCGTCGCCTTGCTCAGGCCGAGGGGAAGGATCTCCACGACCCCGGGTCCCGCCATCACGATGTTGACGAGGCTGCCCACGACCGCCCGCGCGGCGGCGGTGAGCTGGTCGTCGTCGAGCTCGGGATGCTGGAGGTAGACCTTGGTCAGCGGAGCGGCCCACATCTCGTTCACGTCCTCGACGTGGACCACCGGCAGCGGGCCCTCGTGGGCCCGGTAACCGGGGCCCACCAGCACCTCGCCGTCGAGCCCGTCGCGGCTCGCGGCGAGCAGCAGCGGGCCCACCTCCGCCTCGATCTTGGACAGTGCGAGCCCGGCCAGCTGTCGGTCCAGCGTGAGCGAGGTGAGCAGCTTGTGCTCGCCCGCGTGGTAGACCTGCGCGCCCTGGCCGCAGACGGCGAGGCCGTCGTAGCCCAGATCGTCCAGTATCTGCCGCGTCCACGGAACCGCCCGGCCGGTGACGACGATGTGCGCGGCACCCGCCTCGGTGGCGGCGGCCAGCGCTTCGCGCGTCCGCACGGAGACCGTGTGGTCGTCGCGGAGCAGCGTGCCGTCGAGATCGGTGGCGACGAGCTTGAAGGGGAAGGTCACTTGGCGACCGGCTCCAGGACCTCGCGCCCGCCGAGGTACGGACGGAGCATCTCGGGCACGCGCACGGAGCCGTCCGCGAGCTGGTGGTTCTCCAGGATCGCCACGATCGTGCGCGGTACGGCGCAGAGCGTGCCGTTCAGGGTGGCCAGCGGCTGGACCTTCTTGCCGTCGCGCATGCGCACCGACAGGCGGCGGGCCTGGAAGCTGTCGCAGTTGGAAGCGGAGGTCAGCTCGCGGTACTTGCCCTGGGTGGGGATCCACGCCTCGCAGTCGAACTTCCGCGAGGCCGAGGCCCCGAGGTCACCGGTGGCCACGTCGATCACCTGGAAGGGCAGCTCCAGGCCGGTCAGCCACTGCTTCTCCCACTCCAGCAGCCGGCGGTGCTCGGCCTCGGCGTCGGCGGGGTCGACGTACGAGAACATCTCGACCTTGTCGAACTGGTGGACGCGGAAGATGCCCCGGGTGTCCTTGCCGTACGTACCGGCCTCGCGGCGGAAGCAGGGGGAGAAGCCGGCGTACCGCAGGGGCAGCTTGTCGGCCTCGATGATCTCGTCCATGTGATACGCGGCGAGGGGGACCTCGGAGGTGCCGACCAGGTAGAAGTCGTCCTTCTCCAGGTGGTAGACGTTCTCGGCGGCCTGGCCGAGGAAGCCGGTGCCCTCCATGGCGCGGGGGCGGACCAGCGCGGGGGTGAGCATGGGGATGAAACCGGCCTCGGTCGCCTGCGCGATGGCCGCGTTGACGAGGGCGAGCTCCAGCAGGGCGCCGATGCCCGTCAGGTAGTAGAAGCGCGAACCGGAGACCTTGGCCCCGCGCTCCATGTCGATGGCGCCGAGCGCCTCGCCGAGCTCCAGGTGGTCCTTGGGCTCGAAGCCCTCGGCGCCGAAGTCGCGGATGGTGCCGTGCGTCTCCAGGACGACGAAGTCCTCCTCGCCGCCGACCGGCACGTCCTCCTGGACGATGTTGCCGAGCTGCAGCAGCAGGCGCTTGGCCTCCGCGTCCGCCTCGTTCTGTGCGGCGTCGGCGGCACGGACGTCGGCCTTGAGCTGGTCGGCGCGCTTGAGCAGCTCCGTCCGCTCCTCGGGGGAGGCCTTGGGGATCAGCTTGCCGAGCGACTTCTGCTCGGAGCGGAGTTCGTCGAAGCGGACGCCGGACGACCTGCGCAGCTCGTCGGCGGAGAGCAGGGCGTCGACGAGCGCGACGTCCTCTCCACGGGCGCGCTGGGAGGCGCGAACACGGTCGGGGTCCTCACGGAGCAGGCGAAGGTCAATCACCCCACCAGGCTACCGGTGGGACTTCGGCTACTCGAATCGATAGTGACAAGCGTGTCACTATGCCCGAATTGCCGTGAATGGTATCTCTGATGGGAATCCTGGATTCCGCGTGGGAACCGGAACGGTGGGCGAGCGGGGCCGGGCGGGAGGGGCGTCCGGCGATATGCGCCCGGGGGGCGAACGCGGGTGCGGCGGGATTCCGCGGAGGGATTCCGGGGCGTGCGCAACTGAAGGGGGATGAGGGGGCGGAGTGCCGTCAGTCGCGTCAATCGAGGTGGGCTCATTGCCCTGAACCGGGCAGAAAGCCGCTCTGCCCTTGACGTACCGCCCTGTCTTGTCGGGGAGTTGGGGGAGCGCTCCGGCCGGGGTTGTCCACAGGATGGGTCAGTTCCGATTAGTTATCCACAAGCTGTGTGGAAAAACTGTGGATGCGCGAGGTCGACCATCAAGGAGGGGTTCCGGTGGTCCTTGGGCTCATGGATTCATCGTTCAAACCGCCTTTCGGGCACTCATTCGAGTGGTAATTCGTCATTCTGTGTCGTTGATCAAGGTAATTGGGCTGAACGGGCTAGATGAGGATCATGGGGAGCCCTGGGAGGCTTCGCGGCCCCATGAGATCACCTGGGGTGATTTGTCGATGATGTCGAGCGCCGGTGTCGACTTGTCCCCAGGTTGGGACAGGCCCCTGTGGATAACCCTGTGGGTAAACGACCATCGGTCGACGTGCCCGCGCAGATGTGCAGGTCCCGCCCGTCGCTCCGCCCGTCGCTCCGCCCGTCGCTCCGCGCGTCAGACGCGCCCGTCCTGGCTGCGGGCCAGCCAGTCCGAGGCGGCGGCGAAGTCCGGGTCCGAGGTGCCCACGCGCAGCGGGGCCACGTCCTCCGGGCCTACTCCGGCCCGGGGATAGGAGCCGAGGAAGCGCAGGTTCGGGCAGATGCGCTTCAGCCCCATCAGCGCCTCGCCCACCCGCCGGTCCGAGATGTGTCCCTCCGCGTCCACCGCGAAGCAGTAGTCGCCGATGCCCTTGCCGGTCGGGCGGGACTGGATCAGCATCAGGTTCACCCCGCGCACCGCGAACTCCTGGAGCAGTTCGAGCAGGGCGCCCGGACGGTCCTCGCCCAGCCAGAGCACCACCGAGGTCTTGTCGGCACCGGTCGGCGCGGCGGGCCGGGCCGGGCGGCCGACGAGGACGAAGCGGGTCTGCGCGTTCACCGCGTCGTGGATCTCGGTGGCGAGCGGTTCGAGCCCGTAGGTCGCCGCCGCGAACTCCCCGGCGAAGGCGGCGTCGTACTGTCCGTCCCGGACCAGCCGGGCACCGTCCGCGTTGGACGCGGCCGACTCCCACACGGCCTGCGGGAGGTGGGCGGCCAGCCAGTTGCGCACCTGTGGCTGCGCGGCCGGGTGCGCGGTGACGGATTTGATGTCCTCCAGCCGGGTACCGGGCCGCACTAGCAGCGCGAACGAGATGGAGAGCAGGACCTCGCGGTAGATCATCAGCGGCGCCCCCACCGCCAGCTCGTCGAGGGTCGCGGTGATCCCGCCCTCGACCGAGTTCTCGATCGGTACGAGGGCGGCGGCGGCCTCCCCGTTCCGTACCGCGTCCAGCGCCGCGGGTACGGAGACCATGGGGGCGAGTTCGCGGGTGGCGGCTTCCGGGAGCGTACGGAGTGCCACCTCGGTGAAGGTGCCCTCGGGGCCGAGATAGGCGTAACGCGTGGCGGACATACGGTCACTCTAGGCCGTGTCCGGCGGACCCTCGCCGGACCGGCCCGGGACGGTCAGGACTCCAGCAGCCGCTGCCCCACGTACTCCCCCTCCGCGGCGCCCCCCGGCACCGCGAAGACCCCGCTCGCCTCGTGCCGGATGAACGGCGAGAGCGCGTCCCCCCGGTCGAGCTTCCGCTGCACCGGCACGAAGCCCCGGAACGGGTCCGCCTGCCAGCACACGAAGAGCAGCCCCGCGTCCGGTGTCCCGTCCGGGGCGATGCCGTCGTGGTACGAGAACGGGCGCCGCAGCATCGCCGCCCCGCCGTTCTTCTCCGGTGAGGAGATCCGGGCGTGGGCGTTGGACGGGATCACCGGCGTGCCGTCCGCACCGAGCTTGTCCAGGTCCATCGCGGTGGTCTCGTCGCCGCCGCTGAGCGGGGCGCCCGTGTCCTTGCGCCGGCCGATGACCCGCTCCTGGCGCGCGACGGAAAGCTTCTCCCAGTCGTCCAGCAGCATCCGGATGCGGCGGACCACCGCGTAGGAGCCGCCCGCGAGCCAGTCCTGCGTCGGGTCCCCGGCGGCGGAGCCCGAGGGCTCGGGCACGAAGATCCGGGTGTCGAAGTCGCCGTCGGTGGGCTTGGGGTTGTTGGTCCCGTCCACCTGGCCCATCAGGTTGCGGGCCGTCATGGGGCGGGCGGTCGCCCCCGGCGTGCGGTTGAAGCCGTTCATCTGCCAGCGCACCCGCGCGGCCGACCCTGCGGCCCGCTGGACCGCGCGGAGGGCATGGAAGGCCACGAGCGCGTCGTCGGCGCCGATCTGCACCCAGAGGTCGCCGTTCGACCGCCCGGAGTCGAGGTGGTCGGAGGAGAACGCGGGGAGCGGGTCGAGTCCGGCCGGCCGCCGGTCCCGCAGCCCGGTCCGGTCGAAGAAGGTCCGGCCGAACCCGAAGGTGAGCGTCAGCGAGGACGGCCCGGCGTCCAGCGCGATGCCGGTGTCGCCCCCGGAACCGGCCGGGCGGCCCGCCATCAGCTCCGCGGCCAGTACCGACCAGCGCCGCATCAGCGCGACCGCCTCGGTACGCCCGGCGCCCGCCGCGAGGTCGAAGGCGACGAGATGCCCACGGGCCTGGAGCGGAGTGGTGATCCCCGGTTGATGTTTCCCGTGAAACATCGCCTCGGTCGAGCCGATCGAGGCGAGTTCCGCGGGGGCCTCGGGCCGCGTCGCGGCGTACCCGGTGGCACCGCCCGCCGCGCCCAGCACCAGACCGGCGGCACCGGCCGCCCCGGCGCCCCCGAGCAGCTTCCGCCGGGACACCCCGCCCGGGGCGGCGCTCGGGCCGGCTCCCTCGGCGGCGGCCCCGGCAGGCTCCCGGGGGCTCTGCACGTTCGTGTTGCGCTTGCTCACGCGGGTCAGCCGATCTTCACGTTCTTGGTGACGGTGGTCTCGTCGATGTCCGAGGTGCGGACGGTGACCGCGAGCTTCCACTCGCCCGCCATCGGGATCTGTACGCCGCTCGCGGCCCAGTGGCCCTCGGCGAGCCGGTCCGGGACGACCGGCAGGGGGCCGATGTCCTTCGCCTCCAGCGTCAGCGCGATCCGCACCTCGGGTACGTCCAGCGCCGTGCCCTTGCCGTCCTCCACCCACAGGTGCAGGTCGTTGGAGCCGGTACGGCCGGGAGAGAGGTCCAGCTGGACCTCTCCCTTGCCGTTGAGGCCGCCGGTGTCGAAGGGCAGGCTCACGGTGACCGGCTGGGCGACGGCCGGAGCGGCGACGGTGTTGGTGCGCGCCGCCTCCTCCTCCGTACGGCCCGGCTCGGTCGAGGAGAGGATGGTGGTCACGGCCAGCAGGATCACGGCGATGCCGGTCTCCACCAGGACCGAGCGGCGCAGCCCCGAGCGGGTGGGGTCGGCGTCGCGCGCCTTCCGCTCCTGCGTCGCCGTCAGCGCGGCCCGCTGGCGCGCGAGTTGAGCGGCCCGCCCGGGGTCAGTGACGGGCTCCTCGGCAGAAGCCGTGACAGGGTCCGCGACGGGGTCCGCCCCGGCGGCCGATTCGGCGACCGCCACCGGCACCGGGCCGGCCGCCGCCTCCACGGAGGCTGCCTGTCCGGGCACCGCCACCGGGCCGGCCGCCGCCTCCACGGGCGCCGCCTGACCGGGCACCGCCACCGGCTCCCCGCCCGGGAGCCGGCCGGTCCAGCGCCGGGAGATCCAGGCGACGCCCACGAGGACCGCGACCAGCCCGACCTTGACCAGCAGCAGCCGGCCGTACGCGGTCCCGGTCAGGGCCGACCAGGAGCCGATCTGGCGCCAGGACTGGTAGAGCCCCGTCGCGGCGAGCACCACCACGCTGGCGAACGCCGTGCGGGAGAACCGGCGTACGGCGGCGGCGGGCAGCTCCGGAACGCGGTACAGGGCGGTCAACAGGGCCGCCAGACCGCCCAGCCAGGCCGCGACCGCCAGCAGGTGCGCCATGTCGACCGGCATGGCGATGCCCGGCTGGAGACCGACGGAGGCGTGTTCGGCGAGCGACCAGGTTCCCGCGATACCGGTGGCGACGACCGCACCGCCGAGCGCGAGGCCGAAGGTGAGGTCCTTGTGCTCCTTCTCGTCCTCGCGCCGGGGGTACGTACCGAACAGCACGGCGACGAAGAGCGCGGAGGCGCCCAGCAGGAGCAGCCGGGAGACCAGCGCGGCGCCCGGCTTGGTGTCCAGCGACGCCTGGAGGCCGGAGAGGTCGAAGGCGTCGGCGAGCTTCCCGCTGCCGGTGTACGGGTACCGCAGCACCAGCATCACCAGGGTGGAAGCGGTGAGGGTGAGCCAGCCGGCGAGCACGAGCCGTTGCAGCGGGCGGGCCGACGCGCCGCCCCGCCAGCACCCGAGGACGAACGCGGAGCCGCCCGCGAGCAGGATGAACCCGGCGTACGCGGCGTAGCGCGCGATGCCGTAGAGCGTGCCCACCACACCGCCGCCCGCCGCTTGGGCGGGCAGTGCGACGGTGGTGGTGGACGGTGCGCCGATGGAGAAGGTGAAGGCGCCCGAGACCGGGTGGCTGTCGGCGGAGACCGCCTGCCAGGCCACCGTGTAGGTGCCGTCGGGAAGCCCGGAGTGGAGGGCGACGGCGTACCGGGCGGCCTTGCCCTCGCCCACCGCGCGGGGTTCACCGGTGTCGGCCCGTTCGCCGGACGGGTCGAGCACCCGGATCGCGTCGTCGCTCAGCGAGACGGACTCGGAGAAGGAGAGGGTGACGTCTCGGGGTGCGGCGTCGACCACCGCCCCGTCCTGCGGGTCGCTTCCCGTGAGGGCGGCGTGCGCGGACGCGGGGGACGCGCCCGCCAGCATCAGGCCGAGGAACAGGCCGATCAGCGTGGCGAGGAGCGCGGACGCGGTGAGCGGCCGGCCGGTCGGGACAGGCCGGAGACGACGTGCGCGCGGGGCGGTGGCTGTCATGGTGGATCAGTCCCTCACTGCTTCGCCGGGTTGTAGGTCGTCGACTCGACGGGAAGCTCGACCGTGATGGGGCCGGTCTTCTCGAAGTGCAGTTCCACGGAGATCTTCTGCCCCCGCTTCGGCTGCCGCTTGAGTTCGCTGAACATGATGTGGCTGCCGCCGCGTTCGAGGTCCAGCTCGCCGCGGGCGGGCACCTCGAAGGAAGAGACCATCCGCATGGCCTGCCCCTCGGTCTCGTGGATCGTGACGTGGTCGGAGATCGGGCTGGTCACGGAGGTCAGCCGGTCGGTCGCCCCGCCCTTGTTCTCCACGACGAGGAACGCCGCCGCGATGTCGCTGACGGGCTGCGGCATGAAGGCCCCGACGACCTTCAGCTCGGGGGAGCTGCCGGCGGAGCACCCGGCGAGGGTCAGGCCCGTGACGAGGGCCAGACCGCCGGCGAGGGCCGCCCGGCCTGTCACGGGTTCGCCCCCTCGATGAGCTTGGGAAGGTCCGCGGTGTAGTCGTCGGCGGTGGTGTCCTCGCTGTAGATGACGTATCCGGCGTCGGTCTTCGGGGAGAACGCCATGACCTGGGCGCCGTGCATGGAGACGACGGTGCCGTCCTTCTCCGTCGTCGCCGGGTCGATGCCGATGCCCATCGACCGGGCGCCCGCCTGGATGGTCTTGAAGTCGCCGGTGAGACCGATGAAGTCGGGGTCCTGGGCCTTGAGCCAGGCGCCCAGTGAGGCCGGGGTGTCCCGCTCGGGGTCGGTGGTGATGAAGACGACCTTGAGTTCGGCCTGCTCGGCGGCGGGCAGCGCGCGCTTGGCGAGCGCGATGTTGCTCATGGTCAGCGGGCAGACGTCGGGGCAGTTGGTGTAGCCGTAGTAGATGAGCGTCGGCTTGCCCTTGGTCTCCTCGCGGAGGTCGTACGTCTTGCCGTGGGTGTCCGTCAGGACGAGGTCCGGCTTGGTGAACGGCTGGTCGAGGACGGTGGCGGCCTTGGTGGTGGTGGACGTGGAGACGTCGGCCACCGGCTTGGCCGCGGAGTCGTCGGACGAGCCGCAGGCGGTCAGGGCCAGAGCCGCGGCTGCGGCGAACGCGACGGCCGTCGCCAGTTTCTTGGTGCGCATGGAGGATGTGTTCCTGGTCTGTGGTGCGGTGGGTGGCCCGGGGCGTTCCGGACCGGGCCGGGCGCGTGTGCACCCGGCCCGGCCCGGCGCGGCCGGGACGTGGGGCCTGGTCGGGTCAGACGGTACGACGGCGGGCGAGGACGCCGAACGCGACGCCCGCGATGCCGATGACGATGCCGACCACGCCGAGGACCCGCGCGGTGCTGTCGCTCGACGAGCCGGAGTCCTCGGCCGCCTCGGTGGTGTGGCCGGCCGCTTCGGTGCCGGTGCTCTTGCCGTCGGCGGAGGCGGAGGCGGAAGCGGCGGCGCCGTGGGTGTCCGCCGCCGCGTCGGTCAGGGTCAGGACCGGCGCCGGGTTGTCGGGCTCCTCGCCGCTCGCCGGGGTCTCCTCGATCCAGCGGACGATCTCCTTGTTGCTGTACGTCTGGAGCGCCTTGAAGACGAGCTGGTCGGTGTCGTCGGGGAGCTGGCCCACCGAGAGCGGGAACTGCTGGAAGTACCCGGGCTTGATCGCGCCGGAGGCGTCGGCGGTCCAGGTGACCTTGGAGACGGCCTCGGTGACCTTCTTGCCGTGGACGTCGAGCGGTTCGGCGAGCGTGGCCTTGGTGACGTCGATCTTCCAGCCCGGCACGGCCTGCGGGCTGACCGAGGAGAGCGGGTGGTCCGTGGGGAAGCTGACTTCGAGCTTCACCGTCGAGGCGTTGTCGCGCTCGTTGGGGACCTTGAAGTTGATGGTGGCGTAACCGCCCTTGGCCGCCTCGCCCTGGGGCTGCACGCTGACGTGCGCGGAGGCGGGACCGGCGAGCAGCAGAACGGTGGTCGCGGCGATGCCGCCCGCGACGGCGATACGGGAAACGTTCATGGCAGTGATCACTCCACGGAGCGCAGGAAGGTGGTCCGGCGCGCGGGTGCGCGACGGCATCGCGACACCGCCCTCCCACGCCGCGTACGGCACGGGGGAGGAGGTCGCGTCAGGCTGCGAGGGCGTACGCGGCGGGGGGCCCGCGCCTGATCACCAGATGCTGGAGCGGATCGCCGGTCGCCGGGAGCGGGGCGTCGGCGGGGGTACGGGCCGGGCGCGGCCCGGCCGTCGGGGCGCCCGGGAGCCCCGCGCTCAGTACCCGTACGAGTGCGAGCGCGGCCCGCAGCGAGCGCAGCCGCGCGGCGGCGGCGAGTTCCCGGCCGCCGTGCGCGGAGAGCCGCGCGAGCGCGAACAGCGCGATCTCGCCCCTGCGCAGCAGCCATCCCGTGACGAGAGCGGCCAGCAGGTGGCCGAGGAGCATGGGCAGCCCGGGCAGCAAACCCGCCGTGCCGCCCGGCGAGGCCGCGGCGGCGAGGTGGACGTGGGCGCCGGTCACGGTCGCCGGGTCGACACCCGCCTCGGTGACGATGCGGTGGGCCTGGGCGACGCTGATCGAGCCGGGGGTGTCCCCGCAGACCAGAGAGGCGGCGAACCGGACGAGCGGCGCGTCCCCGGGGGCGGGGGCCGGGGAGGCGGAGGCCGCCCCCATGGCGGCGGCCGTCATGGGGTGGGCGAGCCCGAAGAGCGTGTGCAGCGCGAGCTGTCCGCCGGCCAGGACCGCCGCGATCGACGGCAGGGCGCGTTCGCGTCCGGCGAGCGGGGTCACCACCGCCAGCACGAGGAGGAACCCGCAGAGCAACGCCCACCAGGGCACGGCCGAGGCCGAGGCGAGGCCGTGTCCCGCCGCGGACAGCACGACGCAGACCGCGGCGAACACCGAGGCCCTCAGGAGCCGCAGACCGGCTCCGGCGCGTGTGACGGACCGTGCGTCAGGCGTAGACATGGCCGGGCCATCATCGCACTGCGCCCCCGCCCGTGGGGCGGCAGGTCCGGAAGGTCATCTTCCGTACGGTTCTGGGTGCGTTGTGCGGGAAGCGGAACGGTTGCGCGGGGTGCAGAACGTGACGGGTGTGACGGTCGTTGTAGCTGGTGACAGCGGTGACTCGGGCCCGAGGGTCCGGGTATACACCGGCAAGCGGAATATTCGCGTCCGCCGAATGAGGGCCATCACGGCGGAACTGTGCTTACGGGGTGCCCTCCACGGCAATACGTATCGGTATGTCGAGCCGCAGCCAGGAGGCTGGAGCATGAGCATGTGGTGGTCACTCCATTTGCGGCGCGAAGCCGCGAGCGTTCCGCTCGCCCGTCGATTTCTCCTCGGCAGCATGGAGACGGCGGGAGTGGATCCGGACATCTCCTACGACCTGTCGGTGGCGCTCACCGAGGCCTGTGCCAACGCCGTGGAACACGGCGGGGGCCCTGCCGCCGACCAGGGCGACCACGGGGGCACCGCCCCCGGCCGTGCCGGTCAGGACCGGCATGTGGGCGCCTGTGGTCAGTACCGGGTCACCGCGTACCTGGACGGCGAGACGTGCCGTATCGAGGTCGCGGACTCCGGACCGGGCTTTCCCGCCCGGCGGACCCTTCGCCCCGCAGCACATCCTTCCGATACCCGCGGCGCACCGGCGACGATGCCGGACTGCGCCGCCGACCCGTGGGACATGGCCGAGAGCGGCCGTGGCCTCGGACTCATCGAACAGCTCGCCGACCACGTCCACATCGGCAACCGGCCGGGACGCGGCACCGTGGTGAGCTTCGACAAGACCCTGAAATGGCGCGAGGGCGCGCTGCTCATGGTTTCCTGAGCGGCGCGCCCCCGGCGCTGTTCCCGTGCGGCGGGCGTCAGCCCTTGAGACCGGCGATCCAGGCCTCGACCTCGCCGGAGCTGCGCGGCAGCTTGTCGGAGAGGTTCCGGTTGCCGTCCTCGGTGACGAGGATGTCGTCCTCGATCCGGACGCCGATGCCGCGGTACTCCTCCGGCACGGTCAGGTCGTCGGCCTGGAAGTACAGACCCGGCTCCACCGTCAGGCACATGCCCGGCTCCAGCGTGCCGTTGACGTACGTCTCGGTGCGCGCGGCGGCGCAGTCGTGGACGTCCATGCCGAGCATGTGACCGGTGCCGTGCAGGGTCCAGCGGCGCTGGAGGCCCAGCTCCAGGACCTTCTCGACGGTGAGGTCGCCGAGCAGGCCCCACGCGACGAGGTGCTCGGCGAGCACGCGCTGCGCGGCGTCGTGGAAGTCGCGGAAGTCGGCGCCGGGCTTCACGGCGGCGATGCCCGCCTCCTGCGCCGCGTACACCGCGTCGTAGATCTTGCGCTGGAGCGGCGAGAAGGTGCCGTTGATCGGCAGGGTCCGCGTCACGTCGGCGGTGTAGAGGTCGTTGGTCTCCACGCCGGCGTCGAGCAGCAGCAGTTCGCCGGCGCGGACGGCGCCGTCGTTGCGGACCCAGTGCAGCGTGGTGGCGTGCGGGCCGGCGGCGCAGATGGAGCCGTAGCCGATGTCGTTGCCCTCGACGCGGGCGCGCAGGAAGAACGTGCCCTCGATGTAGCGCTCGCTCGTCGCCTCGGCCTTGTCGAGGACCTTCACGACGTCCTCGAAGCCGCGCGCGGTGATGTCGCACGCCTTCTGGAGTTCGGCGATCTCGAAGGCGTCCTTCACCAGGCGCGCCTCGGAGAGGTACACCCGCAGTTCCTCGTCGCGCTCGGCGGTGACCTTGTCGGTCAGGGCCGCCTCGATGCCGGCGTCGTAACCGCGGACGGCGCGGACCGGGCCGGTGGCCTCCTTCAGCGCGGCGGCGAGTCCGCGGACGTCCTGGGCGGGGATGCCCAGGACCTGCTCGGCCTCGGCGAGGGAGTGGCGGCGGCCGACCCACAGCTCGCCCTGGCCGTCGAGCCAGAACTCGCCGTTCTCGCGGTCGGAGCGCGGCAGCAGGTAGACGGTCGCGTCGTGGCCGTTCCCGTCCGCCTTCGGCTCCAGGACGAGGACGCCGTCCTGGGTCTGGTCGCCGGTGAGGTAGGCGTACTCGGAGGCGGCGCGGAACGCGTACTCCGTGTCGTTGGCGCGGGTCTTCAGGTGGCCCGCGGGGACGACGAGGCGCTCGCCCGGGAAGCGCGCGGAGAGCGCGGCGCGGCGGTCGGCGGTGTGGGCGGCCTGCGGCAGCGGCGCGAGGCCGTGCAGCTCGGTGTCGGCCCAGCCCGACTTCATGTTGTCGGCGAGCTCGTCGGAGACGGCGGGGTACAGGCCGTTCTTCCGGGTCTTGATCGGCTCGTTCTCTTCGGCCGCTTCGGTCGCTTCGGTTTCCGGGGTCTCCGGGGTGCGCTCGTCGGACACGGTTCGTCTCTCCTTGCTACGACACTGGGCCCCACCATCGTACGGGCGTACGGAAGGGGGCCCAGGGCCGAAGGGCCTCTTACCGAAGGGCTGCGGGCCGGGCCGGGACAACGCGGCTGATCTGCGCGGATGCCGGAAGCGGAGGAAATGCCTCCGGGCACAGTGCCCGCTGCCCCAGTGGGTGGGAGCGCCGGGCGGTCAGTCGAAGCGCACCGCGAGGAGGACCACGTCGTCCGTGCGGTCCGCGGGGGTGCTTCCGTTCCCGGGCAGCAGGGTGCGCAGGACGTGGTCGGCGACCGCCTGCGGGTCGTGGCGGGCGGCCCGGGGCACCCCGGCGGCGGCGGCGTGCAGCCGCGAGAACGCCCGGTCCGTCGAGTCGCCGGTGCGGCGCAGCAGCCCGTCGGTGTAGAGAAGAACGGTTTCGCCCGATTCGGCGGTGAACTCCACGCTCGGCGCCTCCCAGCAGGCGAGCATGGAGAGCGGGGCGGAGACGGTGGTCTCGACGAAGGCGGTGCGCCGGTCGCCGACCACGAGCGGCGGGGCGTGTCCGGCCCCGGCCAGCACGATCCGGCGCAGTGCCGGTTCGCAGTAGGCGAAGAGCGCGGTCGCGGTGCGGGCGGGCTCGGTGAGCCGGAGCAGCAGTTCCAGGTCGGAGAGGACGGCGACGGGGTCCTCGCCCTCCATGACGGCGTATGCGCGCAGCCCGGAGCGGAGCCGTCCCATCGTGGCCGTCGCGGCGGGGCCGGAGCCGCCGGCGGAGCCCACGGAGAGGCCGAGCGCCCCGTCCGGGAGCGGCAGGGCGTCGTACCAGTCGCCGCCACCGTCCGGTGCGCGGTGGTGGCGGGCGGCCAGGCGTACGCCGGGGATGCGCGGGAGCCGGCTCGGCAGGAGTTCCTCGGCGACGACCGCCAGGTCGGACCGGGCGCGCTCGAGTTCGAGGAGACGGGCCAGGTGCTCGGCGGCGTAGCGCGCGTACAGCCCGGCCAGGTGCCGCTGCCGTTCCAGGGGTTCGGCCGGTTCGTCGTAGATCCAGACGGCCGCGCCGAGCAGGGCGCCGGACCGGGTGGCGAGGGGGAGGGCGTAGCTGGCGGCGTAGCCGAGTCGTTCGGCGACCTCGCGGTGCCGGGGGTCGAGGCCCGCTTCGGCGAGGAGGTCCGGGTTGCTCACCGGTGCGGTGGTGGCGGGCGGGCCGTCGAGGATCCGGCCGTGCGGGGTGGCGGCGCGCGGGACGGTCTCGATGGCGCCGAGGTCGGCGTGGCCGAGGCCCAGGCCGATGGTGGTGCGTGGGCCTCGGCCGTCGGTGGGTTCGAGGGCCAGGAGGCCGCGGCGCGCTCCGACGAGGGCGGCTCCGGCGCTCAGCAGCTCCGGGAGCGCGCTGTCGAGCGTGTGCGTCGCGGCGAGGCGTTCGGTGAGCTCGTGGAGGGTGGTGAGGTCCGAGACCCATCCGGCCAGTCGGTCCTGGAGGAACGCGCCCGGTGCGGGCGGCACGGTGGTCAGCGGCTCCGGAGTGTGCGTTGAAACCGGAACGGTTGGATTGATTCCAGCCACTTTTGGCAGGTGTCGGGCGCTCATGGCCTCCGGCTTTCCGACCGGCGAGTTCCGTCGAATAGCATCGCAAACCCCCCTGTCATTCTGCGCCACTATCAAGGCATCCACATGTACACGTACAAGTAAGCCGATGTCCAGCATTGTCCTTGCGAGACTCCTGGTGTCCACGGACACTTAAGTTGGCCGAAAAGTGGAGCGGGCGACAGGTATTTGCGGTCGACTGGACGGGCTCGACGGGCAGTGCCCGGTGGGGTGTTGTGCGGGGTGGAGCGTCATTCCGGTCGTGCGGGGTACGTAGTCGTTGAAGCGCGGGGCAGTTGGGGCCGCCCCGGAACCCGGCGGCGGGAGCGGACGTCCTTGTCCGTGACGCCCGGCCCGCGGGACAGACCTCAGGAGCAGCGGAACCTCGCTCGGGGCGGCACGTGCGAGGCATGAGTTCCGTGTTCCGCCGCGGCCGGTCCGCACGGGGCGGCCCGGCTCTCGACCGTTCGACTCCGCACGGCCGTTCGACTCAGGCTCGGTCCGGTTCGACCCGTCTTCGCTCCGTCGCGCGCGGCCCGGCTCCGTCCGGTGCTCCACGCGTCCCGTGAAGCGGCCCGAAGAGCACGCGCAGTCACGCACGGTCGCCAACCCGCACCGTGATGTACGCGGCAGTCATGCACGCAGCAGTGATGTACGCACTGTTCTACGCAGTGATCCATGCAGTGATCCATGCAGGGATCCAGGCAGTGTTCTACGCAGTGTTTTACGCACAGTCAGAGTCGCCGACGCGAAGCAGTGCGATGCGCGGGCGGTGACGTGGACCTCGGCGTTCAACGGAAAGGAACGAGCGCCCATGCGCGAGATCCCCGGAAGGCGACGCGGGAACCCGTTCCGGCGCGGGGACGGCACCGCCCGGCTCGATGCGGCGCTGACCTGCGCCACCGGCTGGCAGTGGCCGGTACTCCCCGGTGTGGGGCTGTCCGTCGCCCGGAGCGGCTGCGCCTGCCCCGACCCCGAGTGCGTGGTACCCGGCGCGCACCCCTTCGATCCCGGACTGCTCGCGGCCACCACGGACGCCCGGATGGTGCGCTGGTGGTGGACCGGGCGCCCCGCCGCACCGGTGCTGCTGGCCACCGGCGGCCGTGCGCCGTGCGCCGTGAGCCTGCCGGCGGAGAGCGGCGCGCAGGCCCTCGCGGTGCTGGACGCGCGGGGCATGCGGCTCGGGCCGGTGATCGCGACGCCGACCCGGTGGGCGCTGCTGGTCCGCCCTTACACCCTGGAGCGCCTGGGCGAGCTGCTGCACGCCCAGGAGTGGGTGCCCAGTTCGCTGCGCTTCCACGGGGAGGGCGGCTACCTGGTGGTGCCGCCCGCGGGGAAGGGCGACGGCCCGGTGCGCTGGGAGCGGGCCCCGTTGACGAAGCGCGCCGCGCCCTGGCTGCCGGACGTCGGCACGGTCCTGGACGCGCTCGTGGAGGCCAGTACGGGGGCGCCGGGCGGCGGGAGCAGGCTGGCCTACTGAGGGCGGGCGGCCGTGTCGTTCCGTCCGGCGCGGGAATCCCGGGCGAACCGGCTATTTCCCGACTTTCCCGATGGGGGAGTTCCGGCCGCCTCCTGCGCAGAGCATCACGCAGTGCATTCGGCGGGCCTTCGGAAACGGCGATTCCGGAACGGGAAGGGGAGGGGCGGAGCGTGCGAATCGATGACCGGATTTCGAACCTGACCGCCTTTCTGTAATACCTTCCTTCGGCGTTCCTGAATATCTGTCGAATAAGAAATGCGGCATCGGACTTCCGTCCGTATCTCCGGTCCTTCGCGCGCCCTTCGGGGTCCCGGACGTCCGGTGGGCGCACAGGGGCCGCACAGCCGGGACACAACTGCCGTGTGCGGTACGCCGGGTGAGGCGCCGTTCGTCGTGGGGGGCGGGTGGTGCGGGCGGGACGGGAGCGGGCGCCGGAGCGCGGGGTGCTCCTGGGGCGTACGCACCTGACGCCCCGGCGGCCGGGTTGCCGGGGCGGCGTCTTCGCGCGCGCGACCTCGGGCGTGCGGGGCGCGACGGGAGTACGGGGGCAGGGTGCGGGCGCCACGCCTTACGCCGGCAAGCGTCCGTCGGGCGGGGCGGGTTGAGGCGCGGTCGCCGTACGGGCGTGGTGGCGCGGGGTGCCGGTCGGTCGCCGTGCAGGGGGCCGGGCGGGTGGATGCGAGGGGCTCGGGGCCCTCGTCCGCGGGGCGGCGGGCCGCTCACGGCTTCGCCGCGGGCCGGGCCGTACCCGGAATTGAGACGCCCGATCGCTGGCGACGGGGGATGCACCAGCGACCGGGCTTTCAGAACCGTAACAAGAGATCTGCCGTTCGCAAATTCGATCTCGCCTATGAGGGCGGGGATTTACTCGTCGGCACGCCCTGTTGTGACGCGAGTCACCGATCGGACCCGCGGTCCGTCACTGTCAGCTGAGCGTCACTTGGCGGTTGGTGAGCCCGCCGCGCGCCCGGCGCTCCTCGGCGGTCAGCGGGGCGTCGGAGGCCAGCGCCCCGGAGAGCCGCTCGGCGAACTCGGCCGCCGGCTTCTCGCACTCCTCGGCGGTCATGGCGCTCGGCAGGTCCCACACCGGGACGACGAGACCGTGCGCACGGAACGAGCCGACCAGCCGTGTGCCCTCGCCGAGCGAGGAGGTGCCGGCGGCGTGCAGCCGGGCGAGCGCGTCGAGGAGCTTCTCCTCGGGGTGCGGCATGACCCAGCGCAGGTGGTTCTTCTCCGGGGTCTCGCACCAGTACGCGGCGTCGACGGAGGAGAGCAGCGAGGTCGGGATCGCCGCGTCGTTGGCGCGCTCCAGGGAAGCGGTCACCTCGGCCGTGGCGTTCTCCGCGTCCGGCACCCAGAACTCGAAGCCCGAGTGGACGACGGGCTCGAACGGCGCGTCGGCGGCGAGCAGGTCCTGCAGGCGCGGACCGTCCGCGGCGACCCGGCGGGCGGCGATCGGCGTACCGGGCGCGGCTTCCAGCGCCTGCTGGAGGGCGTCGGCCAGACCGCGGCTCAGGTCGCCGGAGGAGGTGTCGTTCTGCAGGGCGAGCAGGACGGAACCGTCGTCGCGGCGCAGCGCCGGCCAGGCCATCGGCAGCACCGTCGCGAGCGTGACGGACGGGACGCCCTCGGGCAGTCCGTCCTTCAGCGTCAGCGGGACGGTCGCGGCGGGCACGAGTTCGCGCAGCGCGACCCAGTCGCACTCCCCGGGCAGTCCCTCGAACGGACGCTGGACGAGCTCGGTCACCGCGTGCGCGGCGGTGCGTCCGTGACACGCCTTGTACCGGCGTCCCGAACCGCAGGGGCAGGGCTCGCGGGCCCCGACGACGGGGATCTCCCCGTCCTTCACCTGCGGCTTCGCGGCCTTGGTCGTCTGAGGGCGCTTCTTGGCCATGGTCGGCATTCTCCCGGTTGCGACGGTGCGGTCTGAGGCGCGAGCCTAGTGCCTCGCCCGCTTCCGACCCGACCGCCGACCGCGACCCGACCGTGCCCCAGCCGTGCCCGGGGTGCAGCCTCGCGCCGCACAGATGTGCCGTACGGATGATGTGTCGTACGGAGTCGTACGGAACTGTCGTACGGACCCTTCGTGCGGCTCCTAGGCCGTCAGCCCGTCGAGGTCCAGCCCGTCGAAACCGTCGAACCCCGGCAGCGCGCGGAACCCGGTGAGACCGTCCAGGCCTTCCAGCCCGTCGAACCGTTCCTCCTGCGCCGCCACCAGCGCCCAGACCGTGACCTCGCCCGGGGCGTCGTCCCTGACGCCCCACTTCTCGGAGAGGGCACTGATGATGTTCAGCCCGCGTCCGCCCCGGGCCGTCACCGAGGGGGTGGAGGGGATGGGCCGCGTCGGCCCGCCTCCGTCCGTGACCTCCACGGTCAGGCCGCCCCGGCGGTCCACGTGCCACGCGGCGCGGACGTCGCCGTCACCGACGTCCACGTGCTGTCCCAGCGGCCTGCCGTGCCGGCAGGCGTTGCTGAGGAGTTCGGAAAGGATCAGGACCGCGTCGTCGACGACCGTGTCCGAGACCCCGTTGTCCCGCAGTTGCGCGCGCATGCGGTGCCGCGCCTGCCTCACGCCCGCAGGGCCGTGAGGAACGGCCATGCTCGACGACGTGGGCACTTCTTGTGCCACCACCAACGTCACCCCCGAGACCTCCTTCGCCCCACGCCACGAAGGGGATGCCCCTCTGAGCTGCGCCGGAAACCGGTCAAAGCATCTCTGGTGACGCACTCGTAACGGGCCCGCACGCATCGAATGCGCCGGTGCACTCCCTGTGACGGGTCCGGGAGGGGGTCGGGGCGACCCGCCCTACGGGCGTCCGAGCTGGGAAAGCACCCGTTTCGGCCGGTTGGTGATGATCGCCTCGACCCCCAGTTCGGCGCAGAGGGCCACGTCCTCCGGCTCGTTCACGGTCCAGACGTGCACCTGGTGCCCGGCGCGGTGCAGCCGGCGGACGTAGTCGGGATGGTTGCGTACGATCCGCATCCCCGGCCCGGCGATCCGCGTGCCGACGGGCAGCCGTCCGTCCCGCAGGCGGGGGGTGAGGAACTGCATCAGGTAGACGGTGGGCAGGGTGGGGGCCGCGGTGCGGACCCGGTGCAGGGAGCGGGCGGAGAAGCTCATGACGCGGACCGGCGAGGGGCCTTCGGCCGGCGGGGCGTCGAGGCCGAACTCCTTGAGCAGGCGCAGCAGCCGCTCCTCGACCTGTCCGGCCCACCGGGTGGGGTGCTTGGTCTCGATGGCGAGCTGGACCGGCCGGCCCGCCGCCCGTACCTCGGTGACCAGCTCCAGCAGGCGTTCCAGGGTGAGTACGGAGGTGAGCTCGCCGGGTACCGGGTCCCAGTCGGGGGACTCCTCGCGGTCCTTCCAGGAGCCGAAGTCGAGCGCGGCGAGCTCGGAGAGTTCGAGTGCGGAGACCGCGCCCCGCCCGTTGGAGGTGCGGTTGACCCTTCGGTCGTGCACGCAGACGAGCTGTCCGTCGGCGGTGAGCCGGACGTCGCACTCCAGCGCGTCCGCGCCGTCCTCGATGGCTTTCCGGTACGCGGCCAGGGTGTGTTCGGGGGCGTCGTCGGAGGCCCCTCGATGGGCCACGACCTGGATGGGAGACGGGCTGGAGGACTGGTGCGCTTCGGTCACCGCGTCATGGTGTCACCGCGACGCGACGGCCGTGCGTTCCTTGTGCCGGGAGCGTCGTTTTGTCTGATGTAAAGATTGGCGTGCGGATGCACAGGTCCTGTTTACAGTGGCCTGACGTGTTCTGGGCAAAGCTTGGGCCCAGACACTGCAGAGCGGATCTCTTGCCGAACGCCGAGTGGAACCGAGGAGTAAAGAGCTGTGAGCACCGAGAACGAGGGCCACGAGGGCGCCGCGGTCCCCGCCGTACCGCCCGCTCCGTCAGTACCTCCCGTGCCGGCCGCCGCTCCTGAGGACCCCCGCCGGGAGGCACCCCCGGCGCCCGAGGCACCGGCGACGGCGCATCAGGAAGACACGGCTCCGGCGCCGCAGGGCCCGTCCGAGCCCGCCGCGCAGTCCCAGGAACCGCCGTACGCGGACGGCCGGGCCGACGACACCTCCCCGTCGGCCGAGCCCGCCGGACCGTACGGCACCACTCCCGCACCGGCCGCCCCGGCCGAGCCCGCTCCGGCTCCGGAGCAGCCGACCGCGGCGCAGCCGGTCGTCGAGCCGGCGCACGCCCCGGCTCCGGAGCAGCCGCAGGCACCCGCGCACGCCCCGGCGGCCGACGCGACGCAGCCCCTCCCGCCGCACACCCCGGCGCCGCACACGCCTCCGCCCGCCTACCCGGCGCCGCAGGCCGCCCCGGCGTACCCCGCGCCGCACACCGCCGCGCCCGCCGGTTCGTGGCCGCCCCCGGCCCCGCCGGCCGTCCCGGCGTACGCCGGTGGCGGCGACGGCGGTCATGGCGGCGAGGTGTGGGGCGCCGCCGCCGGGCAGGCGCCCAAGGGGTCCGGCAAGCGCCGGGCGGGCGGGCTCGTCGCCCTGGTCGCCGCGACGGCGCTCGTCGCCGGCGGCATCGGCGGCGCACTCGGCTTCTGGGCCGCCGACAGCAACGACGGCGGCTCCTCCGGTTCGACGACGATCAGCGCCGCCGACACCCCCAAGGCGCTCAAGCGCGCCGACGGCACGGTGGCGGGCGTGGCCGCCAAGTCCCTTCCCAGCGTGGTCACGATCGACGCCCAGAACGGCGACGGCGAGGGCGGCACGGGCACCGGCTTCGTGTACGACAAGGAAGGCCACATCCTCACCAACAACCACGTGGTGGCCTCCGCGGCGGAGAACGGCCAGCTGACCGCGACCTTCTCCAACGGCAAGAAGTACGAGGCCGAGGTGGTCGGCCGCGCCGAGGGCTACGACGTCGCCGTCATCAAACTGAAGAACGCCCCGTCCGGCCTGAACCCGCTGGCCCTCGGCAACTCCGACAACGTGGCGGTCGGCGACTCGACCATCGCGATCGGCGCTCCCTTCGGCCTGTCGAACACGGTCACCACCGGCATCATCAGCGCGAAGAACCGCCCGGTAGCCTCCAGCGACGGTTCCGCTTCCAGCAGCAGCTCCTACATGAGCGCCCTGCAGACCGACGCCTCGATCAACCCGGGCAACTCCGGCGGCCCGCTGCTCGACGCCAGCGGCGCGGTCATCGGCATCAACTCCGCCATCCAGTCGACCGGCAGCTCGTCCGGCCAGACCCAGGCCGGCTCCATCGGCCTCGGCTTCGCCATCCCGATCAACCAGGCGAAGAACGTCGCCGAGCAGCTCATCAAGACCGGCCAGCCCGTCTACCCGGTCATCGGCGCGACGGTCACCATGTCGGAGAACGGCGACGGCGCGGTCATCTCGGACCAGGGCTCCGGCAGCACCTCCGCCGTCGCCGAGGGCGGCCCCGCCGCCAAGGCGGGCCTGAAGGCCGGCGACGTCATCACCAAGTTCAACGACACCCCCGTCGACAGCGGCCCGACCCTCATCGGTGAGATCTGGACCCACAAGCCGGGCGACCGGGTCACGCTGACGTACGAGCGCGACGGCAAGGAGTCCACCGTCGAACTCACCCTGGGCGAGCGCAAGGGCGACAGCTGACCGGCTAGGCTGTAGGCCGTTCCCCGGCGGCGACCCCGTCGCCCGGGGACCGGGGTGGGTTGCCCGAGCGGCCTAAGGGAACGGTCTTGAAAACCGTCGTGGCGCGAGTCACCGTGGGTTCAAATCCCACACCCACCGCGCAGGTTGAAGGCCCCCGACCGGGTACATCGGTCGGGGGCCTTCGCCATGACCACCCGTGTCGGCCGGTGACCGCTGTCCCCGCGGTCCGTCCCGGCCTTCCGGTCCGTCCCGGCCTTCCGGTCCTTCCGGCTCGCACGCGACGGGTACCGGCCCGGCCTGCTTGGATCGTGCCATGACCGACGACGCGGACCCGTACGAGATGTCGCCCGTCCACCTCGCCGTGGAGCAGGACGACTTGGCGGAGCTGACCCGGCTCCTGCACGCCGGCCACGACCCGGATCAGTACGACGGCCACAACGGCTGGACCCCGCTGCTCCGGGCCATCGACGGCGAGTCGGACGGGGCGGCCCAGACCGGTGATCCGCTGGAAGCCGCCTGCACGGCCGTGCTGCTGGCCTACGGCGCGGACCCGGCGAAGCCCTCGCGAGGGGGATTGACCCCGTACCACCTGGCCTTCCAGACGCGTCACGAGATGGCTCTGAGGCTTCTCGAAGCCCACATGGAACTGCGCGGCACGCGTCTTGCGTGTGAGCTCCATCGGTGTGGGGCTCATCCGCCGGTGCACCCGTCCGGTGCTCCTGCCGGTGACACGGGCCGCTGGGCGTGCGGATGCCCGAAGCACGGCGACGGCGGGCAGGGGGAGCGGGGAGCGGCGGCCGGTGCCGTACGCACCCCGCCTAGGGCGGCCCCGACCCCGTGAGCCAGTACGCGCCGTACACGGCCGAGCCGGTGGTCAGGGCGGTGAGGACGGTCCAGGTGAGGGCGGGCCGGCGCCTCGTGAGGACGACGGCGAGGGGGATCAGGAGAGGGAACGCGGGGAGCAGCAGACGGGGTTTGGAGCCGAAGTAGCCCGAGGCACCGACGGCGAGCAGGGTGACGAGTGCCGAGTAGGCGATCAGCGGCGGGGGTTGGAGCTGCCGCGCGCCGATGTGGTGGGGCCAGTACGCCAGGAGCAGCAGGGCGGCGAGGGCGAGTACGGCGAGGGCGGCGGAGCCGCCGGTCAGGAAGCGGGCGAACGCCCAGCCGCCGTCGAAGCCGTTGCCCCACTCGTCCTGTACGTCGAGGTAGCCCAGCAGGTGTCCGCGCCGGGCGCCCACCCAGAGGATGTACGCGGCGGCGCCCGCCGGTGCGATCAGGCAGCCGAGGACGGCTCGCAGCCGGGTCCGGGCGGTGCCGGTCGTGCTCCGGTGGTGGAGCCACACGGCGAGGAACAGGGCGGCCGTGACGGCGAGTCCGACCGGGCGGGTCAGGCCCGCGAGGCCGGCGAGCACGCCCGCGCCCACCCATCTCTCGCGCAGTACGCACAGGAGCCCCCAGGCGGCGAGGGCGGTGAAGAGGGCTTCGCTGTACGCCATCGACTGGACGATGCCGACGGGCACGGCCGCCCACAGCACCACGCAGACGACCCCGGCCCGGTCACCGTAGGAGTGACGCACCACGAGGAAGATCCCCCAGGCCGCCAGGGCCGAGGCGAGGGTGGCGACCAGCAGTCCGGCGGCGGGCAGGCTCAAGCCGGTCGTCGCGCGGGTGGACCGCTCAAGCCAGGGGAGCAGCGGGAAGAAGGCCGTGCTCGACAGGGACCGGCCGTCCGGCGCGTTCAGGGTGAAGGCGTAGCCGTGTTCGGCGACCCGGGCGTACCAGAG
Organism: Streptomyces sp. NPDC060184; assembly: GCF_042728795.1. Lineage (NCBI taxonomy): Bacteria > Bacillati > Actinomycetota > Actinomycetes > Kitasatosporales > Streptomycetaceae > Streptomyces > Streptomyces sp. NPDC060184. The sequence continues at coordinate 158,683 of NZ_JBHWYX010000001.1, read as the reverse complement.
GGAGTCCCAACGCTCCGACAGCAGCACGCGCGGGCTCTTGCCCGTCGAGGCGGCGCGTGCGGCCAGAGCGGCGAGGCCGAGCGCCCGTACGCAGAGGAAGAGACTGACGGCGAGGAGCGCGTACCGGCCGGAGCCGGTGGGGATCCGGCGCGGAGGGCGGTCGGCCGCCTCGGCGTCGCCGTGCTCCCGGGCGGTGGGTGCTGCGGCGGACATGGGAGGCCGATCTCTGCGGGGCGTGGCGGGGTGTACGTGACACGGGCGTACGTGACACGTCGCGTCCACCGGTCCTGCGGGCTGCGGAGACCGGAGAGAACCCTACTCTCCCCGGTCGGCGAGGCCCCTCGGCCCGGGGCCGGGCCCCGTCGGTCCCGGCGGGCGGTCCCGGCGGGCGGTCCCGGCGGGAGGTCCCAGCGCGGTCCCAGCAGGCGGTCCCGGCGGGCGGTCCCGGCGGGCGGGCTCAGGCGGCCTCGGAGCGGTCGGCCGTCAGCCGGGCGGCGGAGGCGAGGGTGGCGCGGGCCTCGTGGGCGGGGAGCCCGGCGCGTACGGCCGCCTCGGCGAGGGCGGGGGCGAGGGCGTCGCCGAAGCCGTGTTCGTACGCCCGGCAGGCGGCCCAGAACAGCCGGGTGTTGCGCTGTCCGGAGCGGGCGGCGAGCACGAAGTGGACCAGCCCTTCGCCGTCTTCGGGGGTGCGCGGCGCACGGGCCCCGGTCCCGCCTCCGGCCCCGGTCCCGCCTCCGGCCCCGGTCCCGCCTCCGGCCCCGGTCCCGCCTCCGGTTCCGCGGGCCCGGCGGGCCGTGGGGGCCAGCAGGCGCAGCAGGGTGCGCGGGCAGGGGGCCGGGGCGAGGTGTGCGGTGCCGGGGGCGAGGCGGTAGGTGCCGTGCGGGGTGACCGACCCCGGGCCGATGAGGTAGCCGCCGGTGCCCCGGACGTCGACGCCGGGGGCGAGGCGGCTGGCCGAACTGGGCACGGCGACCTCCGGAGGCACGGTCAGCCAGAGGTGCCGGCCGCCGCCCGGGGTGAGCACGGTGAGGGTCGGCGGGACGGTGAACAGGTGCTGGAGGGCGAGCTGGCGCAGCGCCCCGTCCGACGGTGCGCCCGTACCCGTACCCGTACCCGCGCCCGTACCCCGGCCCGCGCCCGTGTTCGTACGGGGGGCCGGGCCGAGGTCGTCGTCCCCGTCCAGGTCGATGCCGATCAGGCGGTGCGGGCCCTGTCCGCAGGCGATGCCGTATCCGGCGGCCCGCGGGGCAGCCGCGAAGAGCGCGCGGACGGCCGCCGGGTCGGTGGTCGCGTCGTGCACCCCGTGGCCGGGGCGCCCGCAGCGGCCGGTGCAGGCGGTGCGCGGGGTGCTGCCCCGGTGCGGGGAGGGCAGCGCGGGGAGCCGGGCGGCGGTGAGCGGGATGACGGGGAGCCCCCGCTCCGCGGCGTTCAGCGCGTGGGCCAGGGCCAGGGTGGCGATCTGCCGGTCGGTGGGGGCCATGGAGTCATGTTCGTACAAGCGTTCGAAGAAGGCAACGGGATTGAGGGTGACCCTGGGCACCCCTCGCCTCAGCCTCCCGGGCGCTCGGGATCGCCCCGCGCCCCCGTCCCCGGTGGTTCGGGCCGCTCCCGTGCCTGGTGGTTCGGGCTGCTCCCGTGCCGCCCTTTGCGGAATCGGTTGGTGCAAGGGGATTGACCACGGGAAAAGGCGGGCTTTAGGTTTCCAGAAAATTGCGGGGACATATTCGAAATGTTTCGATCCGGCCTGGGACTCTCGGGCGGCTCGATGTCGGAATTCCTCGTGTTCGGGCGCCTTGGCTCGATAAGGGAGGGATCGGTGAGCGGCGGAATCCTGGTGCTCGGCGCCCAGGTTCGCGCTGTTCAAGGCTCTGACCTGCGAACTCTCCCTCCTGTCCGGGGTGGCGACTCTTTTCTCGAAACTTTTATCGGAGGTCATTCGTGGAATCACAGATTCCGGGCCCGCAGATTCCGGACTCGCAGGAGGGCCCCCGTCTCTCCGGTTCCTCCGACGTGCCCGCTCCGGGCCGCGCCAGCCGCAGGTCCGTACTCGCCCTCGGCCTCGGTCTGAGCGCCCTGGCGTCCCCGCTTCTCTCGCTCGGCGGTGCGGCGCCCGCCTTGGCGGCGCCCCTCGGCGGTGCGGGTGCGGGTGCCGGTGGGACGCGGGGTGCGGGCGGGGTGCGGGGCGGCGCCACCGACGTCGGCGCGTACCTCTCGTTCTCCCCGGTGTCCGGTGGGTTCACCCTGGTGAAGTCGGGCCGCGCGGTCCCCCTCGTGGTCAGCGGCGCGGACTGGGCGGGTGTCATCCGGGCCGTCGGCGACCTGCAGTCCGACATCGAACGGGTCACCGGGGTGCGCCCGGCCGTCGTACGGAAGGCGGGGGCCGGTCAGCGCGAGATCGCGATCGTCGGCACCATCGGGCGCAGCCCGTTGATCGACGCGCTCGTGGACGCGGGCAAGCTCGACGTGAGCGGGATCGCGGGCAAGTGGGAGACGTCCCTGCAGACGGTCGTCGAGCGGCCGTTGCCCGGCGTGGACCGGGCGTTCGTGATCGCCGGCAGCGACCAGCGCGGCACGATCTTCGGCGCGTACGACGTCTCCCGCGGCATCGGGGTCTCCCCCTGGTACTGGTGGGACGACGTGGTGCCGGTCCACCGCGACCAGATCCACGTCCGCCCCGGCCGCCACACCCAGGGCACCCCCTCGGTGAAGTACCGCGGCATCTTCATCAACGACGAGAACCCCTCGCTCGGCACCTGGGCGCCCAAGTTCTTCGGCCCCGGCAAGGCGCCCGGCTACGAGGGCGGGCTCAATGCCGACTTCTGGGCCCGGATCTTCGAGGTGCTGCTCCGCCTCAAGGCCAACTACCTCTGGCCGGCGGTCTGGGGCCGGGCCTTCGCCGAGGACGACCCGCTGAACCACGCCACCGCGACGGCGTACGGGATCGTCATGGGCACCTCGCACGAGGCCCCCATGATGCGCGGCATCGAGGAGTGGAACCGGCACGCGGTGGCCGCCGTGCGCGACAGCGCGGGCAACATCACCACCCCCGGCCACGACCCCTACGGCGGTACCGGCGAGTGGTCCTTCCGGCGCAACTCCGAGGCGCTGAAGGCGTACTGGGCCGACGGGATCCGCCGCATGAAGGAGCAGGACTTCGAGGGCGTGGTCACCCTCGGCATGCGCGGCAACGGCGACACCAGCCTGCCCGACGGCGACGCGATCGAGCTGATGAGCGAGATCATCGCGAGCCAGCGCGCCATCATCGCCGACATCACCGGCGACGAGAAGTCCGTCCCGCAGGTGTGGACCCTCTACAAGGAGGTGCAGCGCTACTGGGACCGGGGGCTGCGCGTCCCCGACGACGTGACCGTGGTGCTCACCGACGACAACTGGGGCAACATCCGCAAGCTGCCCCAGCTCGCCACCGACGACCGCCCCGGCGGCTACGGCCTCTATTACCACTTCGACTACGTGGGCGTCGGTCGCAACTACAAGTGGGTGGACACCACTTCGCTGCCGAACATGTGGGACCAGCTCAATCAGTCGTACACCTACGGCAACCGGAACCTGTGGGTCACCAACGTCGGTGACCTCAAGGGCAACGAACTCTCCACGCAGTTCTTCATGGAGTACGCCTGGAGCCCCGCCCGCTGGGATCTCGACAACCTTCCGGAGTGGGAACTCGCCTACGCCCGCCAGCACTTCGGCGAGAAGCAGGCCGAGCAGATCGCCCAGGTCCTCTCCGAGTACGCGCACCTCCAGCAGATCCGCAAGCCGGAGCTGCTGAACCGGCGCATCACTCTCGACCCCGCCAAGAACCCGGCGACCGACGCTTCGGCGATCGTCTACGACGACCGGGCGACCCCGTTCAGCCTGGTGGACCACCGCGAACTGGAGTGGGTCACCGACCGCTGGCGGGCCCTCGCGGCGAAGGCCCGCGAGGTGGGCAAGCGCCTGCCCGCCTCCTCGCAGGACGCCTGGTTCGAGCTCGTCGGGTACGAGGTCGAGGCCACCGCCAACGTCTACGAGCTGCGCGAGGCGCAGTTCACCAACCTGCTCTACGCGGACCAGGGCCGGGCCCTGACCAACGAGCTGGCCGCGACCGCCGAGGCCCGCCTCGCGGACGACTTCGCCCTGGCGAAGAAGTTCAACACCCAGGTGGCGGAAGGCAAGTGGGAAGGCTTCCAGACCCAGCCGCACATCGGGTACGGAGACGTCGACCGCTACGGCCCCAACGCCCCGTGGCAGCAGCCCGAGTTGAACAACGTGGCGCTGACCGACGAGATCTACCCGGCGGTGAAGCGCATCGAGCTGCCCCGGGCCGCCGAGATGGGCGTGGCCGTCGAGGGCAGCGAGGACTGGTGGCCGGGCGGCGGCACGGGCGAGGCGGTGCTGCCGGTGTTCTCGCCGTACGGCAACGGCCCCGACCCCTACCTCGACGTGTTCAACCGGGGGCAGGCGCCGTTCGACTACCGGATCACGACGGGCAAGTCCTGGCTGGTGGTGGACCGGCCGCGCGGGCGGGTCACCACCCAGACCCGGGTCACCCTGCGGGTCGACTGGAAGCGCGCGCCGCAGGGCGTCACCCGGATTCCCGTGACGGTGAGCGGCCCCGGCGGGTCGAGCGTCGTCGTGACGGCCGTCGTCGACCGGCCCCAGGTCCCGAAGTCGGGCCTCAAGGGGTTCGTGGAGGCCGGCGGGTACGTGTCGATGGAGGCCGAGCACTACAGCCGCGCGGTCGGCAGCGGATCGGTCGGCTGGCGCCGCCTGCCCGACGTCGGCCGTACGGCGGGCGGCATGGAGCCCTTCCCGGTGACGGCGGCCCGGCAGTCGGCGGGCCGGGGGCCCCGGCTCGAATACACGCTGAGCCTCTTCACCACCGGACCGGTCACGGTCTGGGCGTACCTCTCGCCGAGGAACAACCCGCTCTCGGGCGACGGTCTGAAGTACGCGGTCTCCTTCGACGACGACGTCCCGACCACGGTCAACGTCACGGCGGTCACCGGCGGGGACGACGGCACCATGAACGTCCAGTGGGCGCGCGCCACCTCCGACAACGTCAACCGCACCGCCACCGCGCACGTCATCACCCGGCCGGGAGAGCACGTGCTGAAGTTCTGGATGATCGACCCGACCGTGGTGGTCCAGAAGCTGGTGGTCGACACCGGCGGCCTGCGCCCGGTCTACCTCGGCCCGCCGGAGAGCCTGCGGCTCGGCTGAGCGAGGTCCCGCGCCGCCCGCGGGGGACCACCCGCCGACCCCGACGGGTCCGCGTCCGGCCCGCGCGACAGCACTCCGGTGCGTCGCGCGGGCCGTTCCCGTCGGTGCGGGCTGTTGCTGTCCGTGCGGGGCCGCGTGCCGGCCGGGGGCGTGGAACCGGCGTCCGGGGCGCGTCCGTGCCGCCGGGGGCGCGGGGCGCGTGCGACCCCGAAGCCGGTCCGCGCGCCCTCCACCCCCAGGAGGTGGACGCCTCCCGGCGCCTACAACCTGAGGGGGACGAGCCTTCGGGACCTGGGGCCGATCCGTCGCCCGGCCTTCGCTCCTAGGTTGGAGAGATGACCACGCCAGTCTGCGCGGGCGCCCTCAGGCACCCCGCTGCCGCCGCCGGACACACCCCGCCCTACCCGTCGTTCTCCTCGTACGTCCGGGCGCGCGGGCCCGTCCTGCTGCGCACTGCCCGCTCGCTCACGGCGAATCCGAGCGACGCCGAGGACCTGCTCCAGACCGCGCTGGCCAAGACCTACGCGGCCTGGGAGCGGATCGAGGACCACGGGGCGCTGGACGGATACGTCCGCCGGGCCCTGGTGAACACCCGGACCTCGCAGTGGCGCAAGCGCAAGGTCGACGAGTACGCCTGCGACGACCTGCCCGAGCCGGAGACCGCCCCGGCCCCCGACCCCGCCGAACACCAGTCGCTCCACGACGCGATGTGGCGTGCCGTGCTCAAGCTGCCCGACCGGCAGCGGGCCATGGTCGTCCTGCGGTACTACGAGGACCTCAGCGAGGCCCAGACCGCCGAAGTGCTCGGGGTGTCCGTCGGCACGGTGAAGAGCGCCGTCTCCCGCGCGCTCCGCAAGCTCCGCGAGGACCCGGAGCTGACTCCCGCACGGTGACTCCCCCGGGCCGGCCCCGCACGGTGAGCCCGCGGGCCCACCCCGCGCGCCGACCCCCGCACTGAGCCCCGCACGCCGGTCCCCGCGTCGCGAACCGGCCGTACGCGTACCGATTGGAAGGGCCCGGAGTAGTGACATACCGCGCGGTATGTGCGCAGAATCAGCGGAACCCTACTGCCGCGTAGCGCCTCCGGGAGGACGCCGTGCTGAGCACCATGCAGGACGTACCGCTGACGGTCACCCGCATCCTGACCCATGGGATGACGATTCACGGGAAGTCGCAGGTCACGACCTGGACCGGCGAACCCGAGCCGCACCGCCGCAGTTTCGCGGAGATCGGCGCCCGCGCGATCCGGCTCGCCAACGCCCTCCGCGACGAACTGGGCATCGACGGCGACCAGCGGGTTGCCACGCTCATGTGGAATAACTCCTTCCACATCGAGGCCTACCTGGCGATTCCGGCCATGGGCGCCGTCCTGCACACCCTCAACCTGAGACTCCCCGCCGAGCAGCTCGTCTGGATCGTCGACCACGCAGACGACAAGGTCGTGATCGTCAACGGCTCGGTGCTGCCGCTCCTCGCGCCGCTGCTGCCCCGGATGCCGTCCGTGGAGCACGTGGTCGTCGCCGGGCCCGGCGACCTGTCCCTGCTCGACGGGGCGACGCAGCGCGTGCACGACTACGAGGAGCTCATCGCGGGGCGCCCGGCCACCTTCGACTGGCCCGAGATCGACGAACGCTCGGCCGCCGCCATGTGTTACACCTCCGGCACCACGGGGGACCCCAAGGGGGTCGTCTACTCGCACCGTTCGATCTACCTGCACTCGATGCAGGTCAACGCGACCGAGTCGATGGGGTTGACGGACGCCGACACCACCCTGGCTGTGGTTCCTCAATTTCATGTACTTTCCTGGGGTTTGCCCCATGCGGCCTTCATGTCCGGTGTGAACATGTTGATGCCGGACCGTTTCCTCCAGCCCGTCCCCCTCGCCGAGATGATCGAGAAGGAACGCCCGACCCACGCGGCGGCCGTCCCCACGATCTGGCAGGGCCTGCTCGCGGAGGTCACCGCCAGGCCGCGCGATCTCACCTCGATGACCCGCGTCACCATCGGCGGCGCCGCCTGCCCGCCCTCGCTGATGGAGGCGTACGACAAGCTGGGCGTCCGCCTCTGCCACGCCTGGGGCATGACGGAGACCTCGCCGCTCGGCACCATGGCCAACCCGCCCGCCGGGCTGAGCCCCGAGGAGGAGTGGCCCTACCGCGTCACCCAGGGCCGCTTCCCGGCCGGGGTGGAGGGGCGGTTGGTCGGTCCCGGTGGGGAACACCTGCCGTGGGACAACGAGTCGGCGGGCGAACTGGAGGTACGCGGCCCCTGGATCGCGGGCGCCTACTTCGGCGGGTCGGACGGAGAACTCCTGCGCCCCGAGGACAAGTTCAGTGCGGACGGCTGGCTGAAGACCGGGGACGTCGGCGTGATCAGCCCCGACGGATTCCTCACCCTCACCGACCGGGCCAAGGACGTCATCAAGTCCGGCGGCGAGTGGATCTCCAGCGTGGAGCTGGAGAACGCGCTCATGGCCCACCCCGAGGTGGCCGAGGCCGCCGTGGTCGCCGTACCCGACGAGAAGTGGGGCGAACGCCCGCTGGCCACGGTCGTCCTCAAGGAGGGTGCCACGGTCGGCTTCGACGGCCTCAGGGACTTCCTCGCCGAGGCGGGCGTCGCCAAATGGCAGCTCCCGGAGCGGTGGACGCTCGTCGAGGCGGTACCGAAGACGAGCGTCGGGAAGTTCGACAAGAAGGTGATCCGCAGGCGGCACGCGGACGGCGAACTGGACGTCACGACGCTGGTCTGACCGGCCGGGTCGGCCTCACGGCGAAGGGCGGTACGGAGATCCGTACCGCCCTCCGCTTTCGGCACCGTCGGCCTCAGTTGGTCCCTATCTTCGCCAGCAGATCGACGATCCTGGACTGCACCTCGTCGCTGGTGGAGCGTTCGGCCAGGAAGAGCGCGGTCTCGCCGGAAGCGAGCGACGCCAGCTCGGAGCCGTCCAGTCCGGCCGAGGTGTAGACGACCAGCGGGGTGTGGTTCAGACGCCCGTTGGCCCGCAGCCAGTCGATGATCCCGGCCCGGCGGCGACGTACCTGCATCAGGTCCATCACCACCAGGTTCGGCCGCATCCGCGCGGCCAGATCGACCGCCTCGCTGTCGGTCGCCGCCCGGACTGCCTGCATGCCCCGCCGTTCCAGGGTCTGCGCGAGGGCCCCTCCGATCTCCTCGCGCTCCTCGATGACGAGTACCCGGGGCGGGTGCTGCTCGCTGTCGCGCGGGGCGAGCGCCTTGAGGAGGACGGCCGGGTCGGCACCGTACGCCGCCTCCCGGCTCGCCTGGCCCAGACCCGCCGTGACCAGCACCGGCACCTCGGCCGCCACCGCGGCCTGGCGCAGCGACTGGAGGGCGGTACGCGTGATGGGCCCGGTCAGCGGGTCCACGAAGAGCGCGGCCGGGAACGCGGCGATCTGCGCGTCCACCTCCTCGCGCGAGTGCACGATCACCGGACGGTAGCCCCGGTCGCTGAGCGCCGCCTGCGTCGAGACGTCGGGAGCCGGCCAGACCAGCAGCCGCCGGGGGTTGTCCAGCGGCTCCGGAGGCAGCTCGTCGTCGACCGGCACGGGCTGCGGACGGTTGGCGATCTCGACCGCCCCGCCCGGACCGTCCAGCGGCTCCGGTCCTTCGGCGCCCTCGTCCGGTGCTCCTATGGCGTACGAACGGCCCTCGGCGACCTGCGCCATGAGCTGTCCGGAGGCCGAGGCGGTGGCGCCGGGCTGCGCGGCCTGCGACTTCTGGACACCCGGGCCGGGCCGCGTGGGCTGCGGGGCGGGAACCTGCGGAAGTCCCTGCGGCCGGGCGGCGGGAGCCGGAGCCTCCGCGCCCGGGGGAGCCGCCAGCTTGCGGCGCCGTCCCGCCCCGCCGAGCGTCTGGTTCTGCTGGTGGCCCAGGTGCTGGACGAGCGGTACGCCCTGGCCCAGCGTCCGCACGCTGAAGGCCCGCCCCTGGGTGTCCGAACCACCGGGCATCGGCATCTCCGCGGGCAGCGGCTGCCGACGGGCCGCGGACACGGCGGCGGGCGGCACCGGGGTGCTGCCGGTCGCGTGCGCCGTGGGCCCGTCGCCGGGGACCGGCTCGGACGCGCCGGCGGGAGCCGCGGGGGCCGGTGCGGCGGTGGCGGCCGGCGTCGGCGCCCCCGTGGCGGTGCGGGCGCGCGCCGCGTACGCGAGGGCGGGCTCGGGCGCCTCGTCGTCGGTCTCGTCGGTCTCGTCGGCCTCGTCGGCCTCGTCGGCCTCGTCGGCCTCGTGGTCGAGGGGGCCGTGGTCCGCCGCCGGGGCGGCCGGGGCCGGGCCGCCGACCCGGTCGGTCGAGTCGACCCGCGACCAGCTCTCCGGCGAACCGGCCGCCTCGGCGGGACGGGCCCGGCGACGGCCGGACGGGGAGGCGGACACCGGGTGCGGCTGCGGCGGGGTGTGGTCCTCGTCCGGGCCCATGGCGGTGGCGTCGTGCCGGTCCGGTACCGCCGCGGGCTCGGCGGGCCGGTCCGCGTCGGCGGGCGGCAGCGCGAACGGGGTGCGCGGTCCCGCGTTCTCCGCGGCCAGTCGCTCCTGCGCGGCGGCCAGCGCACGCCGGGCGCGACGGCCCGCGGGCTGGAGCTCGGGCGCGAGCGCCCCGGGCTGGGGGATGTCGTCGTGGACCACGGGGGAGCGCACCGGCAGCGCCGGTCGTCCCTGCTGCGCCTGCGGTGCCGGTGCCGCCTGCCGGCGTCCCTGCTGTCCCGGGACCTGGGCGCCCGCCGCCTGCTGTCCGGGCCCCTGCGGAGCCGCCGGAACACCCTGCGGAGCCGCCGGAACGCCCTGCGGCGGCACGGTCTGCCCGCGCTGCGGACGGCCCGCGCCCTGGGCGCCCTCGGACGCCGTCACGACCGAGCCCTCCGAGGGGCCACCACCGGCCGCCGGAAGCGCGAGGGCCTGCCCGGCACCGCGCGGACGCGCCTGCGCCGGCTGCTGCGCGGGACCCGCCTGTGCCGGAACCGGGACCGGCTGCTGCTGGGCACCGCCCTGGGCCGGTACCGGTCCGGACTCCGGGGCACCCGCCGGAACCGGGGCGGTCTCCGCCGGGCTGGGACGGCCGCGCCTGCGGCCCGAACCCTCGCTCGGCCGGGGCACCAGTGCCTCCTCCGGCTGCTCCTCCACCGCCGCCGGACCCCGTCGCGCCCGGCGCCGCCCGGTCGGACCGGCGCCGCCGGTCTCGTCCGACGCGCCCGCGGGACCACTCTCGACACCCTCGTGGGCGGAGCCCGCCACCGGAACCGCGCCCTCGGCGCCCGCGAGGCTTTCCGGCCCCTCCGGGCTCAGCGCGCTCTCCAGGAACGCGTCCGTCGACGACCTGCGGGCCCTGCGCCGGCCACCGCTGACGACGGCCGGAGCGCCGACGGCCTCGAAGCCCGCGACCTCCTGCTGCGCGGCCTGCTCCGGCACGGCGCCCTGCTGCTGCGGGGAGTGCCGGGGCTGCTGCTGGACCGTGCCGGAACCCGAGCCCAGCGGAACCTCGAGCACGTACGCGCTGCCCGCCATGCCGGGCATCTCGTGGGTCTGGAGCACCCCGCCGTGCGCCCGCACGATCCCGCTCACGATCGGGGTGTGCACCGGGTCGCCGCCCGCGAACGGGCCGCGCACCTCGATCCGTACGACGTCCCCGCGCTGCGCCGCGGCCACCACGACGGTCGAGTCCAGATAGCCGCCGCCGGGGGCGATCCGGGTCTTGCCGGTGGAGTCGATCCCGGCCACGTCCGCGACCAGGTGGGCGAGGGCGGTCGCCAGCCGACGCGCGTCCACCTCGGCCTCGATCGGCGGGGCGTGCACCGCGAACTGCGCGCGCCCCGGGCCGATCAGCTCGACCGCCCCGTCGATGCCCGCCGTCACGACCGCGTCGATCGGCGCCGGAGCCTTGTCGAGCGTCTCCGTGCCGAAGTCCAGGCGCTGGTAGCCCAGGACGTTGTCGACCAGCGTGGTCATCCGGGCGTACCCGGCGGCCAGGTGGTGCAGGATCTGGTTGGCCTCGGGCCAGAGCTGGCCGGCGGGGTCGGAGGCGAGGGTGGCGAGTTCGCCCCGCAGCTCCTCCAGCGGGCCGCGCAGCGACTCGCCGAGAACGGCCGTCAGCTGTGCGTGCTGCGCCCCGAGGAGGGCGATGTGGTCGGCCTGCTCCTCCAGCTCGGAGGCGTACCGCTCGGTGCGGTCGGCCAGTTCGGAGGCGTGGCTCTCGGTGAGGGAGGAGACCTCGGTGGTGTGGCTCTCCGTGAGCTCCGTGACGGCGGCCGTGTGGCTCTCGGTCAGCTCCTCGACCTCGGCCGTGTGCTTCTCCGTCAGTGCGGCGATCTCGGCGGCGTGCTTCTCGGCCAGCTCCGCGACCTCGGTCGTGTGCTGCTCGGTCAGCTCCTCGTACGGCCTGCGGTCGGTGAACGTCATCACCGCGCCGACCAGCTGGTCCCCGTCGCGTACCGGAGCGGTCGTCAGGTCCACCGGGACCCGCGCACCGCTCTTGGACCAGAGCACCTGCCCGCGCACCCGGTGCTTGCGCCCGGAGCGCAGGGTGTCGGCGAGCGGCGACTCCTCGTACGGGAACGGCTCGCCCTCCGCACGCGAGTGCAGGATCAGCGGGTGCAGCTCCTTGCCGCCCAGGTCGCTGGCGCGGAAGCCCAGGATCTGCGCGGCGGCGGGGTTGACCAGGACGACCCGGCCGTCCGTGTCCGTACCGACGACGCCCTCGGCGGCGGCCCGCAGGATCATCTCGGTCTGCCGCTGCGAACGGGCCAGTTCGGCCTCGGTGTCGACGGTGCCGGAGAGGTCCCGCACGACGAGCATCAGCAGCTCGTCGCCGGTGAAGGAGGAGGTGGGGAAGTCGTTGTAGGCCGCCTGGCCGCTGTCGAGGCCGGCGCTGGTGACCTCGACGGGGAACGCGTGGCCGTCCGTCCGCCGCGCGATCATCCGCGTCGGCTTGGTCCGGCCCCGGGAGTCCGCCGCGTCCGGCCTGCGCATCGACCCGGGGATCAGCCGCGAGTCGAACTCGGCGAGCAGGTCGAGAAGTCCACGGCCCACCAGGCCGGTACCGGGCGCCTCGAACATTTCGAGCGCGATGGTGTTGGCGTTGACGACCGTGCCGTTGGCGTTGACGAGCAGCAGCCCGTCAGGGAGGGCGTCGAGTATGGCTGCGAGGCGAGCAGTGCCTCGGGATGGCCTGCTGCTCACGACGCGCTTCCTCCCTGTTTACCGCACCTTGCCGGCCCGCGGCCCCATCTTGCCCCTCGGGCCACAGGCTGTCACGGGAGGAGTCTACGGGCACCGGAGCGGGCAGGAACGGTGGATGAGGGGGAGCTCTCATCGAGCTTCTGTGCAACCGGTGCACACCGGAAGCCCCCGAACACCCCAACGCGCCCCGTACGTACGGCTCCGGAGGTATCGGCGGAGCCGTACGCCAGGAACGTGCGGGAGGGCCCGGGGGCTGCGAGAAGGCCCGGGAAAAGCCCCATTCGGCCTACTGACCGGGCGCTCGGGACCCGTATGTGCTTCCGATGTGCGCCCGCTGTGGGTGCGAGCGGGCTCCCGCCCGTCGGGCCGGCCGGGCTCCCGCTCGGGCTGTCGGCGGGCCTACTGGCCGGTGGCCGGGAGGAGCGGGCGCAGGGCGTTCCAGCGGGCGATCTCGCAGCCGTTCCTCCGGTTCACGGTCGTGTCGACCGGCCGTCCGCGCCAGGTCCCGGTGATCCGGGCGGTGGCCGGTCCGCCGTACATCTGGGTGCACATCGCGTCCTTGTCGACCGGCCGGAACAGGTCCTCGCCCGCCCCCTCGGCCTCCGCGAGCCGGTCGCAGGCCGCCTGAGCGTCGGGGTGGTCGCCCCCGGCCCGCGTGCCCGACCGGGTGTCGGCGGCGGGCGCGCACGTCAGCTCGTACGAACCGTCCCGGACGAGGTGCCCCGAGGCGTCGGCGGAGCCCGTCTGTCCGGAGTCGGTGTTCCCGGAGTCCTGGACCGTCACCGTGAGCCGGGTGGTGGCGTCCGCCCCGGCTCCGGTGTCTCCCTCGGCTCCCGTGTCTCCCGTTCCCCCCGTGGCTCCGCCGGTGGTGGGTGCCGGGAGGGTGACGGGCGCCGGAAGCGTGGTGGGGCCGGTCGTGATGGGGCCGGTCATGTCCCCCGGCAGATCGCCGTTGCTGCGGCCCGGGAGGGCGGGGACGTCCGTGTCCCGAGGTCCACGGGCCTCCGCCGGTCCGGCGCCCTTGCGCGCGGGGCGGAGCATCCCGCTGTACGGAGAGCCCGCGGGCCCGGGCGAGACGGCCGGCCCCGAACGCTCGGACACGGGGAGCGGCCCCGACCCCTCGATGGGCACGGGCAGCGGTCCCACGGCCGCGGCGAGGGGGGAGGCGGCGGACAGCGCGGCGATCGAGACGACGGCGGTGAGGGCGAGACGGCGCAGCATTGCGGGACTCCTGGTCCTGGGGCACGGGCAAGGGTGGCGGCGGGCAGCGGCTGACCCATCTCGTGTCCCTGGATCACGTCGGCCCTTCCTGGTGTCCCTAACGTCCCTCCCACCCCGGCGTTGCGCGATCCGACGGGGCCGCACGGAGCAAGCAGGAGCGCACGCCCGGCGTACGGGGGGAGCGGCGGCAGGCCTGGGCGGGGCGTACGGAGGAGGTGGGGCCGGCAGGCACCGGCCCGGAACACGAGCGCGCCGGACCTTCCCCGAATCGGGGGCGTATGTCCTTTGCTCTCGCGCCCACCTGGCTAGTACGGTGGGCCGCGATTGGTGACACCGCACTCGTCTGTGTCATCATCTGCACGCACCACTCGCGCTTGCGCGAGGTGTGCTGGAGGCGTCGCCTAGTCCGGTCTATGGCGCCGCACTGCTAATGCGGTTTGGGTTTTAAAACCCATCGAGGGTTCAAATCCCTCCGCCTCCGCCCCATCCGAAGCCCCGTGCCCCTGGCACGGGGCTTCGGCCGTTCCCGGGGTGGTCGTTCCCGGGGTGGCCGTTCCCGGGGGTGAGGACGCGGGGGTTCGGGGCACGGGGTCGGGTCCGGCCGTCCGGTCCGGTTCTCGATCGCGGCTCCACCCGGGATCGGAGCGCCGACCGTACGCGGGCCGTTGGCCGCACCCGACGGCCGGACGGCGGTCGTTCCCGGTCGTGATCGTGAGGGGGCCGGGCCCGGATCGCGGCGGCTCCCCGCTCCGGAGGCCCGTTCGGACGGTTTCCGCCCGCCGAAGCGGCGGGAGAGCGGGTGCGGGAGCGGGGCCCGGAGCGGACCTGATTCACCCTCTGGGGGTGTTTTCGCAGGTCAGAGGTGGTTTGGCTAACGGATTTCGCGTCCCGGCGCGGTTCATGTAATGTTGTTCTCGCAACGCCGACCGGGAAGAAAAAAGCCCGGAACGCCAAGCACTCGTAGCTTAACGGATAGAGCATCTGACTACGGATCAGAAGGTTGCAGGTTCGAATCCTGCCGAGTGCACAACAGGCCAGAGGCCCTCAGGAGAAATCCTGAGGGCCTCTGTCGTATGCCGTGGCGGGTGTTGGTGGTGGATCGTCCGGCCCGCTGGAGCTGCCGGGTCTGCGGTTGCCGGAGAGCGGGGTGGCGCGCCGTCATGCCCGCGCTCCGGCGTCCGGAGCCCGAGCCGCCGGGGCCGGACTCCGCCCCCACTACGATCACCGTTCATGGATACCAGGGGTGGGGCAGCGTCACAGCCGGAGGCGGAGCGCGGTACGGCCGCCGACGCCGAGTTCGTCTACCGGCTGACGGCCGAGGACTTCGAGCAGGCGCTTCGCGGGCGGGCGCGGCGGTCGACGGCGGGGAGGGTCCAGGCGCTTCTCTTTCCGGTGCTGATGCCGTTGATCATCGCAGCCGTCGGGTACCTGACCGACGGTTCGCTGATGGTGTGGAGCGTCGCGGTGATGCTCGCTGCCGTGTACGGGGTCTGGGTCTCCCTGCGAAGCATGCGCACCATGGCCCGCCGCATGGCCGGCCTGATGGAGCCGTACGGGGAGTGCCGCACGGTGGCCGACGAGAAGGGCTCGGTCAGTACGGGGGAGCGGGGGTCCTTCAGCACGGAATGGGGCATGCACCGGGCGTTCCTGGAGACCCCCGGGCTCTTCGTGCTGTTGACCGGTGACCGTGCGGTCGGAATCGCGGTAGTGCCCAAGCGGGGCGCCCGCGGCCCGGCGGACGTGGACCGGCTCCGGGAGATCCTGGACAGGAACCTGAAGCGGCTCTAGCGGGTCCAGTGGCTCCGGCGGAGCCGGTGGCTCCCGGAGAGCCCTGACACGGACGGGCCGTGGCGCCGGCAGGACCTGGCGCCACGGCCCGTCGGGCGCCCGGCGGGGGTCAGGACTCGGCCGGTACGGCCGGTACGGGCGTCGCGTCCGCGACCGGTGCGGTGGCTCGGCGGACCACCGGCCGCCGCCGCGTCGGGAGGCCGAGGGTGGGGTTGGCGACGCCCCAGGCGGCGCCCTTGCAGACGATCTCCTTGTAGAAGGCGGCGAGCCGGCCGGTCAGGGCGGCGCTGACGGCGCGGTCGTCGGCGGTGACGTACTGGATGAGGCCCTCCTTGCGGCCCAGCGAGATGCACTGGTTGAAGTAGCGGACCGAGGGCTCCGGGAGCTTGTCCCCGGTCAGGTGGGCGGCGATGGTGTCGGCGGCCTGCCACGCGGCGGGGACGCCCGAGGCGCAGGACATGCGGAGCGGCTTGTCGCCGGGGCCCATCGCGAAGGCGGCGTCGCCGATGGCGTAGACGTCCGGGTGCGAGACCGAGCGCAGGGTCCTGTCGACCACGATCTGGCCGCTGCCGGTGACCTCCAGGGTGGTGGCCCTCGCGATCGGGTGGACCGCGAAACCGGTGGTCCACACGGTGACGGCGGCGGGGAGGTCGGTGCCGTCGGCGGTGACCACGTGGTCGGCCGCCACCTCGCCGACGGTGGTGTGCTCGCGCACGGTGATGCCGAGCCGGCCGGTCACCTTCCGCAGGTGGTGGCGGCCCTTGGGGGAGAGCCAGTCGCCGAGTTCGCCGCGTACGACGAGGGCCACGTCGAGTTCGGGGCGTGCCTCGGCGATCTCGGTGGCGGCCTCCACGCCGGTGAGGCCGCCACCGACGACGACCACGGGCTGTCCGGCGCCGAGGGCGGCGAGGCGTTCGCGGAGCCGGAGGGCGCCAGGGCGGCCGGCGACGTCGTGGGCGTGCTCGGCGGCGCCGGGGACGCCGTGGCTGTTCCAGCCGCTGCCGAGGGCGTACACGAGGGTGTCGTACGCCAGTTCCTCGGTCTCGGTGGCGTCCGGGTCGGCGACGGTGACGGTCCTGCGGTCGGCGTCGACGGCGGTGACCCTGCCGAGCCGGAGTGCCACGCCGGTACCGGCGAACATCTCGGCGAAGGGCCGGGGCCTGAGCTCCTGGCCGACCGCCAGCTGGTGCAGCCGGACCCGCTCGACGAAGTCGGACTCGGCGTTGACGAGCGTGATGTCGACGTCCTCGCTCCGCAGCCGCTTGGCGAGGCGCCCCGCGGCGATGGCGCCGGTGTAGCCGGCTCCGAGGACGATGATGCGGTGCTTGCGGACGGTGTGGTCCTTCATTTCCTGCTCCCTGTCTCGCGTCCTGTCCCGCGCGGTGCGCCTCTCGACGCGGTTCGCCTCTTGAACCGGGCAGCCCGGCGATTCCTGACAGGGGTGCGATGTGAAGCAGGTCACAGGGTGGGGTGGTGGGGTCAGAACGGGCGGATCAGGGGTTCGCCGTGGTCGCCGCCGGCCGCCCACCGCTCGGTGGCGCGGACCAGCTTGTCCGGGTTGACCTGGCTGCGGAACGCGGCGATGCCCTCGGCGGTGATCTCCATGCAGACGACCCCGATGACCCGGCCGTCGAGGACCACCACCAGGGCGGGCCTGTTGTTGGCGGTCGAGGCGTAGAACCCGGGGGCGCCGCCGACGAGGTTGCGCTTGGCCTGGCTGGGCTTGAAGAGGCCCCGCATGAACTTCGCGACCGCGAGGGCACCCTCGAACGCCGAGGCGCGGGCCGGGACCTTGCCGCCGCCGTCGCCGACCGCGATCGCGTCGCCGGTGAGCAGGGCCACGAGGGGTTCGGTACGGCCGCTGGTGGCGGCGGCGAGGAATTCGTGGACGATCCGCCGGGCGGCGGCCTCGTCGATCTCGGCGCGGGACCTGCCCTCCGCGACGTGCTTCTTCGCGCGGTGGAAGATCTGCTGGCAGGAGGCCTCGGTGATGTCGAGGATCTCCGCGATCCTGCGGTGCGGGTAGTCGAAGGCCTCCCGCAGCACGTACACCACGCGCTCGTTGGGGGAGAGGCGTTCCATGAGGGCGAGCACGGCGTACGAGACGGACTCGCGCTGCTCCGCGGTGTCGGCGGGGCCGAGCATCGGGTCCCCGGCGAGCAGCGGTTCGGGCAGCCACTGGCCGACGTACGTCTCGCGGCGGGCGCGGGCCGAGGTCAGCTGGTTGAGGCACAGGTTGGTGAGGACCTTCGTCAGCCAGGCCTCGGGGACCTCGATCCGGCCGATGTCGGCGGCCTGCCAGCGCAGGAAGGTGTCCTGCACGGCGTCCTCGGCGTCGCTCGCCGAGCCCAGGAGGCGGTAGGCGATGGCTTCCAGGCGCGGTCGGGAGGCTTCGAACCGGTCCACGTCGTCCATGGTCAGTGCCATGGGCAGGATGGTAGTCCCGCAGCCGGTCGTGGTGCCCGGCCGAGGCGGGAAAAGCGCGCGGAGGCACGTGCCGGAAACGTGCGGGAGGACCGTGCCGGAGGACCGCGCGCGAGGACCGTGCGGGAGGACCGTGCGGGAGGACCGCGCGGGTCACCGCCGGGGGGAACGCGGGAGGAACACGCCGGAAAGCCACGGTGCGCCACCCGTAGGGTTGGTCCCTCGCCGATGGTGGAAGCGACCGGGGGTTCTCGAGTGGGTTGGCGGTGCACCGGACTGCGGTGGCCCGGGGAGGCCCCGGAGCTGGGCTGGGAGAACGGCCGGGACCGGCGCGGGAGCGTCCTCGTGTACGGGAGCGTCCTCGGATTCCGGGCCCTCGGGGAGCGGAGCTGCGTGGGGGCCCGGGGGAACGCCTGCCCGCTGGGGGCGTTGGTGCCGGGCCGGAGCACGGGGGCCCGGTGCGCGGAGTGCGCGCGGCTGGACCGGGCGCACTCGGTGGCGGCGGACACGATCGCGGACGACCCGCGTTCGTACCGGGTCTACCTCGCCTGGTTCGGGCCCGGGATGGTCAAGGTCGGGATCACCGCCGAGGAGCGCGGCGCGGCGCGGCTGCGGGAGCAGGGTGCCGTGGTCTTCAGCTGGCTGGGCCGGGGCCCGCTCATGGCGGCGCGGCGGACCGAAGAGGTGCTGCGTGCCGCGCTCGGGGTGCCGGACCGGATTCCGTACGCCCGTAAGCGCGCGGTGCGCGGGATGCTGCCGGGCGCCGGGGAACGCGCCGGTGAGGTGGCGGAGTTGTACGGGCGGGCGGCGGCGCTCGAAGGGCGCGGCTGGCCGGAGTCGCTGGAGCGGCTGCCGTACGAGGCGGTGGACCACTCCGGGCTGTTCGGGCTGCCCGGCCTGGCGGGCGGAGCGGGCGTCGGGGCGGTGCGGGAGCTGGTGGCGGGCGGCGGGGTGGCCGGGCGGCTGGTGGCCGCCGCCGGACCGGACCTGCACCTGGCGACCGGCGACGGCGGCGCGGTGGTGGTGCTCGACACCCGGCTGATGACGGGCTGGGAGCTCGTACGGGCCGCGGCGGGGCCCGAGGCGCCGGGTGACGAGGACGGCGGCGGCCGGGGTCCGGCGGTGACCGTTCCGGTCGAGGACCTGGGGCACGGCGGGGTGCAGGACGGGCTCTTCTGAGCGTGCGGGACGGGCTTGCGCGAGCGTGCGGGACGGGCTTGCGCGAGCGTGCGGGGCGCGGGCTTTCCGCGGGTGCGGGAGGGGCGTTCCCGCGCGTGCCGGGCGGTCAGCTCTGACCGGTTCCGCTTCGGTACGGTTCGGTCTTGGCGCGTCTTGGGTTCTTCATGACCAGAGCCTGACTCGTTTCTCAGGCTTTTCACAGAAACGGGCAAGCTCCCTCTCAGAGCGGTCTCACAGGGTGGGGGGATGACGACGACCTCGCCCCAGGGGCGTACCGAACTGCTCAGGGCCGACCGCAACGCCGGGAACCCCGTCCGCGTGCTGGTCGTGGACGACGAGCCGCCGCTCGCCGAACTGCTCTCGATGGCCCTGAGGTACGAGGGGTGGGACGTGCGGAGCGCCGGGGACGGTGCCGGTGCGCTGCGCACCGCCCGGGACTTCCGCCCCGACGCGGTGGTGCTCGACGTGATGCTGCCGGACATGGACGGCCTGGCGGTGCTCAGCAGGCTGCGCCGCGACCACGCCGACGTGCCGGTGCTCTTCCTGACCGCCCGGGACGCGGTGGAGGACCGGATCGCGGGGCTCACGGCGGGCGGCGACGACTACGTCACCAAGCCGTTCAGCCTGGAGGAGGTCGTGGCGCGGCTGCGCGGGCTGATCCGCCGGTCCGGCGCGTCCACCAGCGCCCGCAGCGAGTCCACGCTCGTCGTCGGCGACCTGCTGCTCGACGAGGACAGCCACGAGGTGAGCCGGGGCGGGACCTCGATCCACCTCACCGCCACCGAGTTCGAGCTGCTGCGCTTCCTCATGCGCAACCCCCGCCGGGTGCTCAGCAAGGCGCAGATCCTGGACCGGGTGTGGAACTACGACTTCGGCGGTCAGGCCAACGTCGTCGAGCTGTACATCTCCTACCTGCGCAAGAAGATCGACGCGGGCCGCACGCCGATGATCCACACGCGCCGGGGCGCGGGCTATCTCATCAAGCCGGGCGAGTAGCCGGGATGCGCGGGCGGACCGGCCGTCCGGCGGCCACCCGGGGCGGCGTCGGCCCCGGACGAAGGGGCGGCAGGCCCTGGACGCTGCGGACCCGGCTGGTGGTCTCCGCCGTCTCGCTCATCGCGGTCGTCGCGGCGGTGATCGGTTCGGTGACCGCGATCGCCTTCCACAGCTACATGTACGGGAAGCTCGACGACCAGCTGGACTCCATCGCGGTCCGGGCGGGGCTCGGTCCCGGGGCCGGTGAGCCGGGACCACGCGGTCTCCCGGGCGGCGGCAGCCTGCTCGACTTCATCGGCAACGGCGGCCAGCCCATCGGTACGGTCGGCGCGGTCGTCGCCGAGGACGGCACGGTCCTCGATTCGAAGGTCCTCGCCGACCTCGGCAAGGACACCGTGCCCAGCTCCACCCCGCTGACCGGTGCCCAGAGCGAGGCGCTGGAGTCCTCCGGGGCCGCGGACGACTCCGCCACGCACGACGTCGAACTCCCCGGACTCGGCTCCTACCGCGTCGAGTCCGCCTCCGCGAAGGGCGGCTCGAAGGGCGGCGTCACCTTCCTCGTAGGTATTCCGAGCGAGGAGGTGAGCAGCGACATCACCGCGCTCATCCTGGTGGAGGTGTGCGTCACCGGGGCGGGGCTCATCGCCGCCGGAATCGCGGGTGCCACCATGGTCGGGGTGGCGCTGCGCCCGCTGCGCCGGGTCGCCGCGACGGCGACGCGCGTCTCCGAACTCCCGCTGCACAGCGGTGAGGTGGCTCCGCTGGTACGGGTCCCCGAGGCGGAGGCCGATCCCCGCACCGAGGTCGGCCAGGTCGGGGCGGCGCTCAACCGGATGCTGGGGCACGTCGGTTCGGCCCTGGCCGTCCGGCAGGAGAGCGAGACGCGGGTCCGGCAGTTCGTGGCCGACGCCAGCCACGAGCTGCGCACCCCGCTCGCCTCGATCCGCGGGTACGCCGAACTGACCCGGCGCGGGCGCGAGTCCGTCGGGCCCGACACCCAACACGCGCTGGGGCGCATCGAGTCCGAGGCCGAGCGGATGACCGGCATGGTGGAGGACCTGCTGCTGCTGGCCCGGCTCGACGCGGGCCGCCCGCTCGACCACCGGCCCACCGACCTCTCGCCGCTCGTGGTGGACGCGGTGAGCGACGCCCGTGCGGCGGACCGCGCCCGGTCGGCGGAGGGCGGCCACCTCTGGCGGCTGGAGCTGCCGGACGCCCCGGCGACGGTACGGGCCGACGCGACCCGTATCCATCAGGTGCTGGTCAACCTGCTCGGCAACGCGCGCACCCACACCCCGCCCGGCACCACCGTCACCGCCGCCGTGCGCCCCGCCGCGCCCGGGGTGCCGTGGGTGACGCTGGAGGTGCGGGACGACGGGCCGGGCATTCCGGCCGCGCTGCTGCCGCACGTCTTCGAGCGGTTCGCCCGGGGCGACGCCTCGCGCTCGCGCCACGCGGGCTCCACCGGGCTGGGGCTCGCCATCGTGCAGGCGGTCACGGCCGCGCACGGCGGGGAGGTCTCGGTCCGCTCGGTGCCCGGCGAGACGGTGTTCTCCGTCCGTCTGCCGGCCTGCGCGGAACCAGGCGCGGGGCCGGGCGCGGGGCCGGGCGCGGAGGCCGGTGCGCCCGTGGGGCGTCAGGGCACCTTTAGTTCACATCAACTCCCTCAAAGTTAACGGCATGTGAGGGACCGTCAGTGACGCCCGACGACTCACAGCCCGGCCACAGTCGCAGCACACCGTCGTGACAGCGCGGCCCGCGAACGTCGTCACCATGCGAACCGACAACCCCTGGAGCGCCGGCACCAGTGCCCTGCCGGCCCGGCAGCATCTCCCGGCCGGGACGGTGGACGCGCACGGAGCGCCCGTACTCGTACTCGACGTGGTCGTGCCCGTGTACAACGAGGAGAAGGACCTCGAAACCTGTGTCCGGCGGCTGCACGAGCACCTGACCCGGACCTTCCCCTACCGCTTCCGCATCACGATCGCGGACAACGCGAGCACCGACACCACCCCGCTGGTGGCGTCCCGGCTCGAAGCGCTGCTGCCTGAGGTGGTCTCGTACCGGCTGGAGCAGAAGGGGCGCGGACGCGCCCTGCGCACGGTGTGGTCGCGGTCCGGTGCGCCGGTCCTCGCCTACATGGACGTCGACCTCTCCACCGACCTCAACGCGCTGCTGCCGCTGGTCGCCCCGCTGATCTCCGGCCACTCGGACCTGGCGATCGGGTCCCGGCTGGCGCGCAGTGCGCGGGTGGTGCGCGGGTCGAAGCGCGAGTTCGTGTCGCGCTCCTACAACCTGATCCTGCGCTCCTCGCTCTCCGCCCGGTTCAGTGACGCCCAGTGCGGGTTCAAGGCGATCCGGCGCGAGGTGGCCGAACGGCTGCTGCCGATGGTCGAGGACACCGGCTGGTTCTTCGACACCGAGATGCTGGTGCTCGCCGAGCGGGCCGGGCTGCGCATCCACGAGGTGCCGGTCGACTGGGTCGACGATCCCGACTCCACGGTGCACATCGTGAAAACCGCCACCGAGGACCTGAAGGGCGTCTGGCGGGTGGGGCGGGCGCTGGCGGTCGGCGCGCTGCCGCTCGATCGGCTGTCCCGGCCGTTCGGCGACGACCCCCGGGACCGTACGGTGCCCGGCGTACCGCGCGGCCTGGCCCGTCAGCTGGTCGGGTTCTGCGTGGTCGGGGTGCTCTCGACCGCCGTCTACCTCGCGCTGTACTCGCTCTTCCGGCTGGGCGTCGGCCCGCAACTCGCCAACGCGGGCGCCCTCCTGGTCTCGGCCGTCGCCAACACGGCGGCGAACCGGCGTCTCACCTTCGGGGTACGCGGCCGGGGCGGCGCGGTCCGCCACCAGGCGCAGGGCCTCGTGGTCTTCGCCATCGGCCTCGCGCTCACCAGCGGTTCGCTCGCCGCGCTGTCCACCACCGCCCCGTCGACCTCGCACTCCACGGAGGTCGCCGTGCTGATCGCGGCCAACCTGGCGGCGACCGTGCTCCGCTTCCTGCTCCTGCGCGCCTGGGTCTTCCCGGAGCGGCGCGCCGACCGGGCCGCCTCCGTGCCGACCACCGCCCCCGTGCCGACCACCGCCGACGGCCGGACCCCCGCCGACGGCCGGACCCCCGTGCACCCCGCCGGACACCCGGCCCCCTTCGACGCCTTCGGGACCGCCCCGCGGGCCGCCCGGCGGGCCGCCCCGCACGCCGCCCCGTTCGGGGGATCCCGTACGGCTCCGATCACGGCGCCCGGCACCGACGACCCGTACACCGACCTGTACGCCGACCCGTACGCCGACGACGAACTGAGGAACGCCCGATGACCGCCTCCCTCCACCCCGACGCGTACCCCGCGCCGCCGCCCCCGGTGCCGCCCGCACCCCCCGGGGCCGCTCACCGGGCGGCCCCTTCCGCCGGGACCGGCCGGGCCGGACGGCTCTGGCGCGGCCGGCCCGAGGACCCGTCCTGGGCGCGGCCCGCCTTCCTCGGCCTGCTGCTGGTGGTCGCGCTCGCCTACCTGTGGAACCTCAGCGCCTCCGGGTACGCCAACTCCTTCTACTCCGCGGCTGTCCAGGCAGGCAGCGAGAGCTGGAAGGCGTTCTTCTTCGGCTCCTCGGACGCGGCCAACGCGATCACCGTCGACAAACCGCCGGCCGCCCTCTGGCCGATGGCGATCTCGGTGCGGATCTTCGGCCTCGGCTCCTGGGCGATCCTGCTGCCCGAGGTGCTGATGGGCGTCGCCACCGCCGGGGTGCTGTACGCGGCGGTGCGCCGCCGCTTCGGCGCGGCGGCGGGTCTCCTCACGGTGGGCGTGTTCGCGCTGACCCCGGTCGCCGCCCTGATGTTCCGCTTCAACAACCCGGACGCGCTGCTCGCGCTGCTGATGACCGTCACCGTGTACTGCGTGCTCCGCGCGGTGGAGAACGGCCGCACCGCGTGGCTGGTGTGGGCGGGCGTCGCGGTCGGGCTCGCCTTCCTGGCGAAGACCCTGCAGGCGTTCCTGATCCTGCCGCCGCTCGCCGTGCTGTACGCGGTGCTCGCGCCCGTGCCCGTACGGAAGCGGTTCGGCCAACTCGCCCTCTCCGCGGTGACCATGGTCGTCGCGGGAGGCTGGTGGGTGGCGATCGTCGAGCTCTGGCCCGCCTCCTCCCGCCCGTACATCGGCGGCTCGCAGAACAACTCCTTCCTGGAACTGACCTTCGGCTACAACGGACTCGGCCGCATCAGCGGTGACGAGACCGGCAGCGTCGGCGGCGGTGGCGGCGGACAGGGCGGCGGCTGGGGCGAGACCGGCATCGGCCGCATGTTCAACTCCGAGATCGGCAGCCAGATCTCGTGGCTGCTGCCCGCCGCGCTGATCCTCCTCGTGGCCGGTCTCTGGCTCACCCGCAAGGCGCCGCGCACCGACGCGCGCCGGGCCGCGTTCCTCGCGTGGGGCGGTTCGCTGCTGATGACCGCGGTCGTCTTCAGCTTCATGGCCGGGATCTTCCACCAGTACTACACGGTGGCCCTCGCCCCCTACCTCGCGGCGCTCGTCGGCACCGGTGCCGTCGCGCTCTGGGAGGAGCGGGCCGCCTGGTGGGCGGGCGCGGTGCTCGGCGGGACCGTCGCCACCACGGCTCTCTGGGCGTACGTGCTCCTCGGCCGCACCCCGGACTACCTGCCGTGGCTGCGCTGGGCGGTCCTGCTCTTCGGCCTGATCAGCGCGGTGTGGCTGGTGTTCGCGGGACGGGTGGGCCGTCCGCTCGGGCTCGTGGTGGCGGTGGTCGCGATCGTGGCGTCGCTGGCCGGCCCGGCCGCGTACACGGTGTCCACGCTGAACACCGGACACCAGGGCTCCATCGTCACGGCCGGCCCCTCCGGCGCCAGCACGATGGGCGGCGGACCCGGCGGCGGGGGCCCGGGCGGCGGCGGTGGCGGCATGCAGCCTCCGGGCGGCACGACCGGCCAAGGCGCCGGCCAGAACAGCCAGGGCCAGAACGGTCGGTTCCCCGGCGGAGGCACGCCTCCCACCGGTACGGCTCCCAACGGCACACCCCCCGCCGGAACGGCGGGGCAGCTGCCCGGCCAGGGCACCAACGGGCAGAACGGCGCAAACGGTACGAACGGCCAGAACTTCGGCGGGATGCCGGGCGGCGGCACGGGCGAAGGCGGCCCGGGCGGCGGCGGTGGCGGCATGGGCGGCCTCCTCAACGGCGCCACGGTCTCCGACGCGGCGGAGAAACTGCTGGAGAAGGACGCCGACGACTACACCTGGGTCGCGGCGGCGATCGGCTCGCAGAACTCCGCGAGCTACCAACTGGCCACCGAGAAACCGGTGATGGCCGTCGGCGGCTTCAACGGCAGCGACCCCTCCCCGACTCTCGCCCAGTTCAAGAAGTACGTGGCCGACGGGAGGATCCACTACTTCATCGGCGGCGGGACGGGCATGGGCGGCGGCGACAGCGGCACGTCCTCGAAGATCTCGTCCTGGGTCGAGGCCCACTACGAGGAGGTGACCGTCGGGAGCGCCACCTTCTACGACCTGACGCAGCCCAAGAGCTGACCCGGCTCAGGAGCTGACGCGGCCCAGGACCTGACGCGGCTCAGGAGCTGACGTCGGACCACGGCAACCGCACCACCTCATGACCACCCGTCCCCACGGGCAGGCGGGCCCGGCAGCTGTCCGGGCCCGCCTCGGTCGTGGCCGGGGCACTCGCGGAGGCCCCGTTCAGTCCCCCGCCGCGTCGAGCCGCGCCGCGTACGTCCAGAAGTCCCGCATCGGCTCCGGTGGCTTCGGCCCGCCCAGCTCGACCTGGGTGAGCAGCAGGGTGACCAGCCCGGTGGACGGGACGAGGTGCCCGGCGGTGCCGGTGCCGCCGACCCAGCCGTACCGCCCGCGTACGTTCCACGGGTCCTGGGTCTCCACGTCGACCGAGCCGCCGAACCCCCAGCCCTGCCCCTCCGTGAAGAGCCCGCTCGCCCTGCGCTGGGCGGGGGTGAGGTGGTCGGTCAGCATCTGGCGCACCGCGCCGGACGACAGCAGCCGCCGCCCGTCGCCGGTGAGGCCGCCCGCGAGGAGCATCCGGGCGAACGCGAGCCAGTCGTCCGCGGTGGAGACCAGGCCGCCCGCCCCCGAGGGGAACGCGGGCAGCGTGCTCCACTGCCCGTCCGCCGCGTCGACCAGGTCGAACCCGCCGTCCGGGTGCGCCCGGTAGTAGCCGGTGAACCGGCCGAGGTCCGCCGCCGGAACGGCGAACCCGGTGTCCTTCATCCCGAGCGGCTCGAACACCCGCTCCGCCAGGAACTCCGGCAGCGACCGCCCCGAGACCCGGGAGATCAGCACCCCGAGGATGTCCGAGCAGGTGTTGTAGAGCCATGCCTCACCGGGCTGGCGGAGCAGCGGGATGTGGGACAGGGTCCGCATCCAGGTGTCGGGCTCCGCCACCGCCTGCGGTTGCGGCGGTCCCTGGTGCAGCTCGGAGAAGAGCGGTGCGACGGCCGGGAGCGCGAAGTCGGAGGGGAATCCGTACCCGGCGCGGAAGGTGAGCAGGTCGAACACGGTGATCGGCCGCCGGGCCGGTACGACGTCCTCGACCGGGCCGTCCGGGGTGCGTACGACTTTGGGGGCGGCCAGCTCCGGCAGCCAGGTCCCGACGGGCTGGCCGGGGGTGAGGCGGCCCTCGTCGACGAGCACCATCGTGGCGGCGGCGGTGATCGGCTTGGTGAGGGAGGCGATCCGGAAGAGGGTGTCGCGGGCCATCGGCGTGGTGCCGCCGGTGTCCGCCGAGCCGGACGCGGCTACGTCCACCCGGTCGCCGCGGGCCACGAGCGCCACGGCACCGGGGACGGCGCCCCGTTCGACGTAGGGGTCCAGGAATGCGCGCAAGTCCGTCGTCATGGGTCCCACCCTCGCGGTCGGCGCGCCGCACGGGTGACTCCCGCGCCGACCGGGACCCGCGGAGGACGCCCGGTCGGCCCGCGCGGCCGGGCGTACACCCGTTCGGCCCGTGCGTGCGGCTGTTCGCTCGTTCGGGTGAGTGTCGGAAAGCTTGCTCGTACACCGTAGAGCGATCGCCTTACGGTGTACGGCATCCGGCCTCTTCCGTCCCCGCGCCGTACCGTCCCGCACCGCCGGGCCCGGAGCGGGACGAGAGGCCCGAGGAGACCGCATGACGGCGAACGCCTCCCTCCCTGCCACCGACCTCGGCCCGCCCCCGCACCCCCAGCGCTGGCTGATCCTCGGCGTGATCTGTCTCGCCCAGCTCACCGTGCTGCTCGACAACACCGTCCTCAACGTCGCGATCCCCTCCCTCACCGAGGAGTTGGGCGCGTCCGGCGCCGAGGTGCAGTGGATGATCAACGCCTACTCGCTCGTCCAGTCCGGCCTGCTGCTCACCGCCGGCAGCGCCTGTGACCGCTACGGCCGCAAGAGACTGCTGCTCGCCGGGCTCACCGTGTTCGGCCTCGGCTCCCTGGCAGCGGGTCTCGCCCAGAGCCCCGGCCAACTCGTCGCGGCCCGTGCGGAGATGGGTGTCGGCGGCGCACTCCTGCTGACCAGCACGCTCGCCGTGGTGGTCCAGGTCTTCGACGCGACCGAGCGGGTCCGCGCGGTCGGGCTCTGGGCCACGGTCAACGCCCTCGGGTTCGCGGCCGGTCCGCTCCTCGGCGGGGTGCTGCTCGGCCACTTCCGGTGGGGCGCGATCTTCCTCGTCAACCTCCCCGTCGCCGCCCTCGCCCTGGTCGCGGTGGCGCTGCTCGTACCGGAGTCCAAGAACCCCGCGAGCGAACGCCCCGACCTGGTCGGCGCGTTGCTCTCCATCCTCGGCATGGGCGCCGTGGTGTACGCGATCATCTCCGGCCCGGAACACGGCTGGAGCTCCCTCCGGGTGCTGCTCACCGCGTCCGCCGGGGCCGCCGTGCTGGCCGGGTTCGCGCTCTGGGAGCTGCGGGTGCCGCACCCGATGCTCGACCCGCGCTTCTTCCGGAACCGCTCGTTCACCGGTGCGGTGGCGGGCGCGGTGCTGGTGGCGTTCGGGATGGGCGGCTCGCTCTTCCTGCTCACCCAGCACCTTCAGTTCGTCCTCGGTCACGGGCCGTTGGAGGCCGGGCTGCGCACCGCCCCGCTGGCGCTCACGGTGGTCGTGCTCAACCTCGCCGGGTTCGGCGCCCGGCTGGCCGCCCGGCTGGGCACGCCCGCCACGATCGCGGCCGGGATGTCCCTGCTGGCGGCCGGACTCGCCGCCGTGGCGCTGCTCGCCGGGCAGGGGTACCGCGGCATGCTGCTCGGCCTGGTCGTGATGGGGGTGGGGATCGCCCTGGCGGCCCCCGCGATGGCCGCCGCGATCATGGGCGCCATCCCGCCGGAGCGAGCGGGGGTGGGCGCGGGCGTCAACGGCACCCTCGCCGAGTTCGGCAACGGCCTCGGGGTCGCCGTCCTCGGCGCGGTGCTCACCTCCCGCTTCACCGCCCTGCTGCCCGTCGCCGCCGCCGGTACCGCCTCCCTGCCCGCCGCGCTGGCGGCGGCCGGGGGCGGTGCGGAGCGCGCCGCGGTCACGGACGCCTTCGCGGCGGGGCTGGAGCGCGGCCAACTCGCGGGCGCGGCAGCGGTGCTGGCGGGCGGGCTGGTCGCGGCCCTCCTGCTGCGGCGGGCGGAGAGCGCGCCGCGGGCGCCTGCCGACGAGGGCGGACCGGAGCCGGACGGGAGAGCGAACACGGCGGGGGAGCCGACCGGTTCGACGGCACGGAACACGCTTGAGCATCGGACCGGGCATCCGGGGCATCCGTGACGGTGCCCCGCCCGGTCCGTCCCCCGGGTACACGAGGAGAGTGCGTCATGGTGTCCGCGGCCGACCCCGCGCCGGAGGCGCCCGACGCCTCCCCGCGGTCCGTACGGACCAGCGTGTGGCTGGTCCGCCGCCCGGCCTCCCGCAGCCGCAGGCCGGAAGGGTCCCCGGCCGGTCTCGACCGCGACCGGATCACCGCGGCGACCGTCCGGCTGCTGGACGCCCAGGGCCTCGCGAAGTTCTCCATGCGCCGCCTCGCCGCCGAACTCGACGTCACCGCGATGTCCCTCTACTGGTACGTCGACACCAAGGACGACCTGCTGGAGCTCGCCCTCGACACCGTCCACGGAGAGATCGCGCCGCCCCCCGAGGACGCCCCCTGGGCCGATCGCCTGCGCGAACTCGCCCGCGAGTACCGGGCGTTGCTGGTACGCCACGTATGGGCCTCGTCGCTCGTGGGGAGCTTCCTCAACATCGGCCCGCACTCCCTGCGCTTCACCCGCGCCGTGCAGGACGTGATCCGGGCGACCGGCCTGCGGCTGCACCAGCAGTCCGGAGCGCTGTCGGCGGTGTTCCAGTTCGTGTACGGCTTCGGCACCATCGAGGGCGATCTCCGCAGGCGCTCCGCCGCCGCCGGGGTCAGCCAGGACGAGTACTTCCGGCAGGCGATGACCGCGTACCGCTCCGAGCCGAGCCTCAAGCAGGTCGCCGACGTCTCGCAGGACCTGATGGACGCGCGCGGCGGCGACACCGTCGAGGAGATGCGCGAGCGGGACTTCACCTTCGCGCTCGACCTGCTGATCGCCGGCATCGAGGTGATGCGGGACCGGCCGCCCGGGGCGTCTCAGTAGCCGCGCACCACGTCGACGGTGAGGTCCGGCCGTCGCCCCGCGCGCAACTGCGCCCAGCAGGCCGCGAAGTCGGTGAGGACGTCCTCGTCCGCCGTGATCCCCGCCGAGTGCGAGGTGACGACCGTGCGCGGCAGCCGCCAGCACGGGTCGCCGGGGGCGGCCGGTTCGGTCGGCAGCACGTCCAGCACCGCCCTCCGTACGGACCCGGCCCGCAGCGCCTCGCCCAGCGCCGCCAGGTCCACCGTCGCCCCGCGCCCCACGTTGACGAACGACGCTCCTCGTACGGCCCCGAAGCGCTCCGCCCCGAAGTAGTTCTCCGTGGCGGGGGTGAGCGGCAGCGCTGCGACGACCCAGCGCGCCTCGCCGAGCGCCTTGCGCTCCCCGTCCCCGCCCGCCGGCACCACCCGGTCGAAGCCGGGCGGCGGGACGGCGGGCACGGTCCGGGCCACCCCGACCGTACGCAGCCCGCAGGCGCGCAGCCGCGAGGCCACCGCCGAGCCGATCCGGCCGGTGCCGTGGACCAGGGCGGTCTGCCCGGCGGCGAGTTCGGACGGCATCCGCCGCCACTCCTCGCGCGCGTGCATCCCGGCGAACTCCGTTACGGACTGGCACTCGGCGAGCACCCAGGCCAGGACGTACTGGGCGATCCGCGCGCCCATCCGGCCGACCGTCCGGGTCAGCAGCGCCCCGGCGGGCCAGGGGCCCGGGGCGAGCAGGGCGTCCGTACCGGCGTTGACGCTGTGGAACCAGAGCAGGTCCCCCTCCGCCAGGCCCGCCGGACGCGTCGCCCCGACGTAGACGACCGGCTCACCGACCGGCCCGTCCACCGGCCCGTCCACCGGCCCGTCCACCGGCCCGCCGGAGGCCACCGGCTCCGGGTGCGCGGCCCAGGGACGGCCGGTGATCTCCGCCAGCCCGTCGCGCACCGCCGGGGCGAGGCCGGGGGCGGTGAGCAGCCGGGCGCGGGCGAGGAGGCCGGGGTCGGGCAGGGCGGCGTTCACGGGAGGCACGCGGAGGGTCTTCCTCGGGCTTCGGCGGCGGGGTCGGTCA
Source organism: Streptomyces sp. NPDC060184 (assembly GCF_042728795.1). Lineage (NCBI taxonomy): Bacteria > Bacillati > Actinomycetota > Actinomycetes > Kitasatosporales > Streptomycetaceae > Streptomyces > Streptomyces sp. NPDC060184. The sequence goes on along the minus strand of NZ_JBHWYX010000001.1, from coordinate 128,004 downwards.
TCGGGATGGGGCCTCAGGCCTCGGAGTCGGTCACGAGCCGGGCGGGGAAGCCTCCGGTGGCGATCGGGCCCCAGCGCTCCGGGGTGATCCGGATGATCGACTTGCCCTGCTTGACCATGGCGGCCCGGTACTCGTCCCAGTCCGGGTGCTCGCCGGAGATGTTGCGGAAGTACTCCACCAGCGGCTCGACCGAACCGGGTGCGTCGATCACCTCGGCGGTGCCGTCGATCTGCACCCAGGGGCCGTTCCAGTCGTCGGAGAGGACGACCACGCTGACCTGGTCGTTCCGCTTGGCGTTGCGGGTCTTGGCGCGCTCCGGATAGGTGGAGACGACGATCCGGCCGGAGTCGTCGACCCCGCAGGTCAGCGGCGAGGCCTGGGGGCGGCCGTCGGACCGGGCGGTGATGAGCAGCGCCCGGTGGCGGGGCCGGACGAACTCCAGCAACGCGTCACGGTCGGCGGTGGTGTTGGTCGCGATGTGGGGAGCCATGCGGCCACCCTAAGCAGGGGGGCGCCCGGGACGCACGACGGGCCGGTCACCGCGGAAGGCGTACCTTCTGCGGCGCCCGGCCCGTCGCGTACGGCTCACGGGGCCGCGGTCGCGCACGGCTCAGGAGGGCAGCGAGTCCCCCTGCACCGCCTGGATGTCCAGCTCCACGCGGAGCGTCGTGCCGATGGCGGAGATGCCCGCCTTCACGACCTGGTTGTAGTTCATCGCGAAGTCGTCGCGGCGCAGCTCGGCCGTGGCGCGGAACGCCGCCCGGACCCCGCCCCACGGGTCGGGGCCGGTGCCGAGGTAGGTGAGGTCGAGGTCGACGGGGCGGGCGATGCCCCGCATCGTCAGCTCGCCCCGCACGGTCCAGCGGTCCGGGCCCGCCGGGATCAGCGCGGTGGAGCTGTACGCGAGCTCGGGGAACCGGTCCGCGTCGAGGAAGTCCGCCGAGCGCAGGTGCTTGTCGCGCATGCCGTTGCCGGTGTCGATGCTGGCCGCGTCCATGACGGCGTCCACCCGGGAGCGGGCGATGTCCTCGGCGATCACGATCCGGCCGCTGAACTCGGTGAACCGGCCCCGCACGCTGGAGATGCCCAGGTGCTGGGCGGAGGCGGCCACCGAGCTGTGCGCGGGGTCCAGCGACCAGTCGCCGGGCGGCGGGAGTTCCACGCCGCCCTGGCGGGCCAGGACCACGGTGCCGGCCTCGATCCGGCCGCTGGCCGTGACGAGGGCGGTGGAGGCGACCGGCGCGTAACCGACGGCGGTCACGATCACCGTGTACGCGCCGGCGGGCAGCGGTTCGTCCGTGCGGGTCGCACCGTCCTCGTCGGCGGTGGCGCGCAGTATCTGGTTGCCGGTCATGTCGGTGACCGTGACGATCGCGTGCTGGACCGCCCAGCCGTCCCGCGTCCGTACCTGTGCGCGAAGTCCCATACCGTTCTCTCTCCTTGTTCACTGACTCGTCGACTCATGGAACGAGTCGGGCCCCGGGGGCGGGGCGGCAGGCCGTCCCCTGCCTGCCGCACCCGCCACCGGGGCCCATTTCCACCGGCCGGGACAGACTCTCCGCTGAAAGCGCCGTCCCGCCAGGGGGCTTATCGCCCGGTCACTCGCCGGGGTGGACGAGTTCGATGTCGTGTCCGTCGATCCCGGGACCGGCGACGGTCACGGTGCTCGCCACCGGCGGGTAGCCGGTCGCGACGACGGAGTACTCACCGGCGTCCAGATCGGTGAAGGCGTACGCGCCGTCCGCACCGGTCGTGGAGGTGGCGACGACGTTGCCCGCCGCGTCGATCAGGGTGACGCGGGCGTCCGCGAGGGCGTTGCCCGCGGAACCTGCGCGCACCGTGCCCTGGACCAGGGCACCCGCCTGGAGGGCGGCCTCGACCCGGGTGACACCCGTGCCGGCGATCTCCACCGGGAGGGCCAGCGGGCGGTAGCCCGCCGCGTTCACCGCGAGCGTCACCGTGCCGGGGACCAGCTCGCCGAAGGTGAAGTCGCCGCTCTCGCCGGAGGTGCCGGTGGCGAGCACGTCGCCGCGCACGTCGGTCACGATGACCATGGCGCCCTGGACCGGGGTGCCGGCCTCGGCGGCCCGGACCGTACCGGCCAGTCCGCTGGTGCCGGAGAGCAGGATGTCGAAGGCGAGCGGCTCGTCGCCGACGACGACCGTGGACGCCTGCGGCTGGCAGCCGTCGGCGGACGCGATCAGCACGTAACTGCCGTTGCCCGGGGCGTCGAGGACGTACGAACCGTCTTCCTGGGCCACCGAACGGCCCAGCTGACGGCCGCCGAGCGAGATCAGCGTGACGGCGGCCCGGGCGACCGGAGCGTTGTCCGCGCCGCGCACCACACCGCGCACCGGGGTGCCCTGGACGACGGGCGCCTCGGCCGGGGCGACCGCCGGAGCGGCTTCCACGGGGGCGGCGACGGCGGCCGGGGCGGCCGGAGCGGCGTCCGCGGGGGCGGCGACGGCAGCGGCCGGGGCGGCGTCCGCCGGAGCGGCGGCGGCCTCGCCGCCGGTGTTCGTCCGGAGCGCGACCTCCTTGATGAAGATCGCGAAGAGGAAGGCGAGCAGGGCGCACGGGGCGGCGAACAGGAAGACGTCACCGACGCCGTGGCCGTACGCGGACTCGACGACCGCGCGCATCGGGGCGGGCAGCGTCGCCAGGTCCGGGATGCCGCCGCCGGTGCCGCCGGTGCTCTTGACACCGAGGTCCGAGAGGCCGTCCGTCACGTAGTGGGTGACGCGGTTGGCCATGACGGCACCGAGCGCCGAGACGCCGATGGCGCCACCGAGCGAACGGAAGAACGTGACCACGGAGCTGGCCGCACCGAGGTCCTGGGGGGCGACCTGGTTCTGCGCGGCGAGCACCAGGTTCTGCATCATCATGCCGACGCCGGCACCGACGAGGAACATGAAGACCGCGACGTGCCAGTACGTCGTGTCGTACCGGATCGTGCCCAGCAGGCCGAGACCCGCGGTGACCAGGACGCCACCGGAGACGAGCCAGGCCTTCCAGCGGCCGGTCTTGGTGATGACCTGGCCGGAGACGGTCGACGAGAGGAAGAGACCCGCGATCATCGGGATCGTCATGACGCCGGACATCGTCGGCGACTTGCCGCGCGCCAGCTGGAAGTACTGGCTGAAGAAGACGGTGCCCGCGAACATCGCGACACCGACGAAGAGCGAGGCCACCGAGGCGAGGGTGATCGTCCGGTTGCGGAAGAGCCGCAGCGGGATGATCGGCTCGCGGGCCTTCGACTCGGTGAAGACGAACGCGCCGATGAGGACCACGACGCCCACCAGCATCACGACGGTCTGCCAGGAGCCCCAGGCGTACTTGTCGCCGGCGAAGGTCACCCAGAGCAGCAGCAGCGAGACGCCCGCGCTGATGAAGAACGCGCCGGTCCAGTCGACCTTGACGTCCCGCTTGACGACCGGGAGCTTCAGGGTCTTCTGGAGCACGAAGAGGGCGATGATCGCGAACGGCACACCCACGTAGAAGCACCAGCGCCAGCCCATCCAGCTGGTGTCGGTGATGACGCCGCCGAGCAGCGGACCGCCCACGGTGGCGACGGCGAAGACGGCGCCGAGGTAACCGCTGTACCGGCCGCGCTCACGCGGGGAGATCATCGCGGCGAGCACGACCTGGGCGAGGGCGGAGAGACCGCCGACGCCGATGCCCTGGACCACGCGGAAGACGATGAGCATGCCGGCGCTGGTCGAGAGACCGGCGGCGCAGGAGCCCAGCACGTAGATGATCAGGGCTATCTGGACGAGCAGCTTCTTGGAGAAGAGGTCCGAGAGCTTGCCCCAGATCGGGGTGGTCGCGGTCATCGCCAGCAGGGAGGCCGTGACCACCCAGGTGTAGGCGCTCTGGCCGCCGCCGAGGTCGGAGATGATGTGGGGGAGGGCGTTGGAGACGACCGTCGACGACAGGATCGCGACGAACATGCCGAGCAGAAGCCCGGTCAGGGCCTCCATGATCTCCCGGTGAGTCATCGGCGTGCCGGCGGGAGCTTCTGAGCCCCCGTGCTTGGCGTGGCCGCCCCGCACACCGGTTGGTGTGGTCGTAGCCATGAATGTCCTTTGCTTTGCTTCTGTTACAGAGGTGTACGGGTGTCCGTCGGGTCGTCGGCGACCGGAACGAGCCCTTCCATGGGCTCCTCGTCCGGGTCGGAACCCTTCGGGACGGTGGGCTCGGTGAGCCGTGCGCGACAGTCGTCGGTGTGCCGTCCGGGGGTGCACGCACTGGGCGTGCGGGCGGCGAAGCTGCCGCAGAGCCGTGCCAGCAACGTGACGAGATGTCCGACTTCGTCGTCGGACCAGTCCGCGAGGTTGTGCGCGAACACCTCCGTGCTCCGACGACTGAGGTCGGCGAGCACGTCGTGTCCGGAGGAGGTCAGCCGCAAGATGCGCGAGCGCTTGTCCGAAGGGTCGGGAAACCGCTCTATCCAGCCGCGTTCCGCCACGTGGGCGACGTGCCGGCTGGTCACGGACATGTCCACGGAGAGCAGCTCGGCGAGCCGGCTGATGCGCATCTCGCCGTGCTGGGCGAGGAGCGTGAGCACCGCGGCCGATCCGCCGGGGCAGTCGGCGGGCAGCGCGCGGGAGAGTCCCCGCTTCACGACGCCCACCGCGCTGAGGTGCCGGGCCAGTTCTTCGTACTGACTCCGTGCGGCCACGGGGCACCTCCAGACCTCTGTCCAAATCTTGTTGCTTAGGGCAACCATAGAAGCCGTTGGTTGCTGCAGGCAAACTAAATGGTGCTTGCATAAGTAAAGGAACCCAAAAGGCTCCGTAGGGTGCCGGTCAAAGTCCCAGCGTGTGGCCTTGGCGAGTCAACTGTGTGTCTCACACCACAGGGTGAAGGCCCCTGTGTCGTCATGTTGACGTCGCGCGGCCTTGTGGAGATGAGGGGAATGTCCGTACGAACCGGCGTCCGCAGGTCCCCCGGGGGTTGGGCGGAAGGCCCGAGTTCGCTAGGGTCCTGGCCCATGGCACACAACCCCCACGCCCCTCAGCAGGGCCCCGCGGGCAATGACGACCCGGCAGGCAGCACGCAGATGTTCCGCGCCTTCGTCGACGACGGAGAGCCGCAGCGCCGGCCGCAGCAGGCCGCGCCGTCCGGTGGCCCGAAGACGGGGGTGATCGTGGCCGTCGTCGCGGTCGTCGTCGTCCTCGCGGCGGTCGCCTGGCTCGCCCTCGGCTGACCCGCGGCACTGTCCGACCACGCGGCGGCCTCCGTCCTACGGGGGCCGCCGACGCGTTTCCGGCACCCGGCGGATCGGGCACGGCGTACGTCGCACGTCGCCGGACACGGGCGCACGTCGCCGGACACGCGGCGCCGGACATGGGTGCGGGGCGCCCCACCGAGCGCGGGGCGCCTGGAACCGGACCGGCCGGACGTACCGGGGCGCGACCCGGGGACGTCCGGGCGCGGCCCGGGCTCTGGGGGGTGCCGCCGGGAGCGCGTGAACGCGTCTCCCCGGCGGCCGGGACCCGTCAGTCGGTGATGAGCCCCTCGCGCAGCTGCGCGAGCGTACGGGTCAGCAGGCGGGAGACGTGCATCTGCGAGATGCCGACCTCCTCGCCGATCTGCGACTGGGTCATGTTGGCGAAGAACCGCAGCATGATGATCTGCCGCTCGCGGGGAGCGAGCTTGGCCAGCAGCGGCTTCAGGGACTCGCGGTACTCGACCCCCTCCAGCGCGGCGTCCTCGTACCCCAGGCGGTCCGCGAGGGAGCCCTCGCCGCCGTCGTCCTCGGGGGACGGGGAGTCGAGCGAGGAGGCGGTGTAGGCGTTGCCGACGGCGAGACCGTCGACGACGTCCTCCTCGGACACGCCGAGCGCCTTGGCCAGCTCCGGGACGGTCGGCGAGCGGTCGAGCCGCTGCGCCAGTTCGTCGCTGGTCTTGGTGAGCGCCAGGCGCAGCTCCTGGAGCCGGCGGGGGACCCGCACGGACCACGAGGTGTCACGGAAGAACCGCTTGATCTCGCCCACGACGGTCGGCATGGCGAACGTCGGGAACTCCACCCCCCGTTCGCAGTCGAACCGGTCGATCGCCTTGATCAGGCCGATGGTCCCGACCTGGACGATGTCCTCCATCGGTTCGTTGCGGCTGCGGAACCGCGCCGCCGCGTACCGCACCAGCGGGAGGTTGAGCTCGATGAGTGTGTCGCGTACGTAGGCCCGCTCCGGGCTGTCCGTTCCCTCGGGACCGAGTGCGGCGAGCCGCAGGAACAGGGAGCGGGACAGCGTACGGGTGTCGATGGCTTCCGACGAGCTGGTGAGCACGACAGGCGCGGGCGCGCTCTTCGTGAGCGTGAGCACCTTCGAGCTGCCCTGGTCTACGGACATGCCACCCCCTTGAGGTCGCGGACGGTCGCGGTGGCCGCGACCATCGGAGGAACGCAGCCTCCACCTGAATACCGGAGGGGAGGCTGCGGCAAACGCGGTTCCAGCAGAATGTCACATGTCGGCAACACGCTGTAGTGACATGTCGATAAGTCAGCGCCGCGTATGCGCAGGAAGCAAGGGGTGCGGGTGGGAGGGGCGCCGGAAAACCGCTTGGAGACGGTCTACCCGTTCTGACTAGGCCTCGATCCTGTTTGCGGATCGCAGTCGGGCGAAACTTCTGGCCAAAAGTCTTGACACGTGCATCTGGGAGACGCCGAGTTCGGCGCTGATCTGGGACTGTGTCAGGTTGCTGTAGTAGCGCAGCAGCAGGATCCGCTGCTCGCGCTCGGGCAGTTGAACGAGCAGGTGCCGTACGAGATCGCGGTGTTCGACCCCGGCGAGCGCCGGGTCCTCGTACCCGAGGCGGTCGAGCAGGCCGGGCAGTCCGTCGCCCTCTTGGGCCGCCTCCAGCGAGGTGGCGTGGTAGGAGCGGCCGGCCTCGATGCAGGCCAGCACCTCGTCCTCGGAGATCCGCAGCCGCTCGGCGATCTCGGCGGTGGTCGGGGAGCGTCCGTGAGCGGTCGTCAGGTCCTCGGTCGCCCCGGTGACCTGCACCCAGAGTTCGTGCAGCCGCCGCGGCACGTGGACGGTGCGGACGTTGTCGCGGAAGTAGCGCTTGATCTCGCCCACCACCGTCGGCATGGCGAACGTGGGGAACTGGACGCCGCGTTCGGGGTCGAACCGGTCGATCGCGTTGATCAGGCCGATGGTGCCGACCTGGACGACGTCCTCCATCGGCTCGTTGCGGCTGCGGAAGCGCGCCGCCGCGTACCGCACGAGTGGCAGGTTGGCCTCGATCAGCGCGGCCCGCACCCTGCGGTGGTCGGCCGTTCCCGGTTCGAGCTCCTTGAGCTGGCCGAAGAGCAGCTGGGTGAGCGCCCTGGTGTCGGCGCCCCGCGTTCTCGCGGGGGGCGCGGAGGGGTCGGGCGTCTCGGTCCGGACGTCCTCGGACAGCTCGGTCCGGTCCTTCTGGACGGTCTGGGGAGGCACTTGAGGCGCTGCACTGGCCGGCACGGTGACGCCACCCCTTCACGGTCGACTTCGCGGTCACGCTTCATGGTCGAACTGGACGGTCGACTGACAGCCAACGTGACGGACAACTGCGGTCAATTCATCCATCAAAAGCGGTCATAGCATCACAAGACATGTCCACTGTGTGCAAGCACCGTATATAGCCGTGTTGGAGTCAAACGGGTTTAAAAGCCAGCAAAAGCCCCCCACCTGAGAGGTGAGGGGCTCCGACCGGCGACCGGCGGCCATGGACGGCACCGTGCGGGACGTACGTAAGAAGGCGGCGCGAAGGCGGTCTACCCGGCGTGAACACGGGGCGTACCCGCGCGAAGGCGAGGCGCGACCGGAGCGCACGGCCCGCGCGCCCGGAGGGCGCGACCCGTGCGCGGGCGGGCACGTCGAAGGCGCGTCCTAGAAGGGGTAGTCGGCGATGACCCAGGTGGCGAACGCGCGCCACTGACCGGCCGCCGCCTGGTGCGCCGGGTGCTCGATGTACCGCACGAGCGCGTCCGCGTCGGCGACGGCGGAGTTGATGGCGAAGTCGTACGCGATGGGCCGGTCGGTGATGTTCCAGGCGCACTCCCAGAACTCCAGCTCGGGGACGAGCCCGTCGAGTTCGCGGAACGCCTTCTCGCCTGCCACGACCCGCGGGTCGTCCCGCTCGACGCCGTCGTTCAGCTTGAACAGGACCAGGTGGCGGATCATCGGCGGTCGCTCCTACTTCACCAGCTCGGACATGAAGTCCCCGACGCCCTGGGCGGCGCTGGAGATGCCTTCGAACCCTACCTGGACGAGGTCGGCGGCCCTCGCGGGCGACGTGATGATCGTGTAGAGCACGAAGACCACCACGATGTAGAGCGCGATCTTCCTCGCTTGCGCCACAGCCCCTGCCTCCCCCTCGGTCCCGTGCGCGGTCGGCAGATTCTATCCGTACACCTGGTCGGATTCGGGGGTCGCAGGCGATCGTTGTTCGAACGTCGTCGGAGGGGCCGCGCGCGGACCCCCCGCACCCGGTGCCCGGCCCCCTCGGGACCAAGGACCCCGCGACAGGGGCCTTTCACCGGCCCGCACGGGCGGCGCCGGCGGGCACGATGGAAGCACGGCCCGGCGGACCAGGCAGGAATCCGCAGGGCACGGGACAGGACCTCTCTGTGGGGTCCGGCCGCGGCCCTCCCCCGCCGCGGCGGGACCAGTAGGGACTGTCCCCCTCGGGGGAAGGCGGTTTTGTCCCCCCGATGCCGCCTCCCCCGCCCCAAGGTCCCCCGGCCTTGGCTCCGGCCCCGGCCACCTCTTCCGTGAGGGCCGGGGCCGTCGTAGTGCCCGGGGGCGGAGCGGTACCCGCGTCCCCGGAGGCGCCTGCGGGTCAGCCGCGTCCCGTGACGTCGTCCCAGGGATTCGCGAGCGTCACCCCGGTGTCCTCGAAGTCTTTGACGTTTCTGGTCGCCAGCGTGGCCTTGCGCCTGACGCAGATCGCCGCGATCCGGGCATCGGCGGCGGCGGCGATCGGCCGGCCGAGCCGTTCCCGGGCCATCACGATGTCCGCGTACCGCGTGGCCGCAGCCGCGTCGAACACCTCGATACGTCCACCGAGATCCTCGAACAGCATCGCGTCGATGCCTTCGGCGAGCTCGGACCTGCGCTTGCCGTCGGGCAATCGGCGCACTCCGCACCGCAGCTCAGCGGCGGTCACCGCGGTCGTCGTGACCTCGTCCGGCACGAGGCCGTCGAGCCAGTCGACGACCCGGAGGTCGGGAACCGGCTTCACCAGCTCCGACAGGACGTTGGTGTCAAGGATGATCATTCGAGAGCAGCCGATCGCGGTGCGTCCTGCCGGGCGGGCAGGTCCAGTTCCGTTCCCTCGATGCCGGCGAACCGCTCCCGGATGCGAGACCCCAACGGCAGGGAAGAAGGGGCGGGCTCAAGCTGCTCGCTGAGAATCGCACGCACCTCGGCCTCCATCGACCGGCCGCCCGCCCCGCCCCGCCCCGCCCCGCCCCGCCCCGCCCCGTCCCGTCCCGTCGCCGGACGCCCGGCGTGGAGGTGCGCACGGCACGCAAAACACCCCCCTGATCGCGTTTCCGCGGATCAGGGGGGTGTGAGAGCGGTAGCGGAGGGATTTGAACCCTCGGTGAGTTTCCCCACACTCGCTTTCGAGGCGAGCTCCTTCGGCCGCTCGGACACGCTACCGAGAGAGAGCTTAGACCATCACGGCCCGGGATCAGAAATCCGTTCTCTGCGGGGTCCGGAAAAAGGCCGTGAGCTGCGCCGAGCACTCCTCTTCGAGCACTCCGGGGATCACCTCGGGCCGGTGGTTGAGGCGACGGTCGCGCACCACGTCCCAGAGCGAGCCGGCGGCCCCGGCCTTCTCGTCGCGCGCACCGTAGACGACCCGGTCCACGCGTGACTGCACGAGCGCGCCCGCGCACATCGTGCAGGGCTCCAGGGTGACCACGAGCGTGCAGCCGTGAAGCCGCCACTGCCCGAGGGCGGCGGCGGCTCCCCGTACGGCGAGGATCTCGGCGTGCGCGGTCGGGTCGCCGGTCGCCTCGCGCTCGTTGCGGCCCGTGGCGATCGTCGATCCGTCCGGTCCCAGGACGACGGCACCGACCGGAACATCACCGGCCAGCGCCGCCTGCGCCGCCTCGTCCAGGGCATGGCGCATCGGGGCCCGCCACGGGTCCCGTACGGGATCGGCGGCGTAGGACGCGAGAAGGGGGGTGGGGGAAGTCGGGGGCGGGGGTTCTTCGGGGGGGCGTGCGGTCACCCGCGGACCTTAGCGGACGCTCTCCAGCACTTCGTCCGCTCCCAGCGCGTCGGCGATCTCCGCCAGCGCGTCGGTCCGCAGGGTCAGCAGCGCCTGCTCGGAGAGGCCGAGGTCGGCGAGGATCGAGGCGTCCCCGATCGGTCCCGCCGGTACGGCCTCGGGGTCGTCGTCCGTGTCGACGGCCGCGGTCCGCCGGCCGGCGGCGCCGTCGTCCCCGGGGCCGAACTCCGGGTCGTCGGCCTCGTCGCCGTCGAGGCCGACGAGTTCCTCCAGAGCGGCGATCTCGTCCTCGGCCCCCGGTTCGCGGCCGAGCAGTTCGTCGGTGAGCAGGATCTCCCCGTACGAGGAACGGGCGGCGGCGGCGGCGTCCGAGACGTAGATCCGGGGGTCCTCCTCACCGTCCACGCGGACGACGCCGAACCACGCGTCCTCCTGCTCGATGTAGACGAGGACCGTGTCCTCGTCCACCGAGGCGTCCCGGGCCAGATCCGTCAGGTCGGACAGGGCCTCCACATCGTCGAGCTCCGTATCGCTCGCTTCCCACCCGTCTTCGGTGCGCGCGAGCAGTGCGGCGAAGTACACCGTGACACTCCCACTGGTCAGAGGTGATATCGGTCCGACGGGAGGGCAGACGATTGTCCGACTGCGCCGAGCCCCGCCCAATCGGCATCGTGGCAGAAACATCGGCCGAGCGAGACCTCTTCGGACGTTGCGTCGGCCATCAGTTCCGCAAGGGCCCGGTCGGCGGAAGCCGCTCCGGAGCACTCCGGCGGGGGCGAACGCGCCCGTCGGAGCCCCCGTCACCAGCGGAAGGTACGCATCCGCATCTGTTGGCGCATACGGGCCGCGCGGGCCCGGCGGGGCTGGACGCGGTCCCGCAACTGCTTCGCCTCGTGCAGCTCGCGGAGGAACTGCGCCCGGCGACGGCGTCGGGCCGCGTCACTCTCCTGCGTGTGCTCCGTACTGGTCGGCGCGTCGCGTTCGTCGCGCTCGGCGCGTGCTTCGAGTCGTCCCCGCGTCGCGGGTTCGTCCCGCTTCGGCTCCCGGTCAGGCATCCGCACACCACCCCAAGGCTGGTCCGTATGCCTCACCTTCCCCCCGAACGAGTGGATGATGCCAGTGCTGGCGTCCGGGCGGGCGCGGGCGGCCCCCGCCTCCGCCGGGGAGGAAGCCCGCGGCGCGCGGGAGGCCGTTAGGGTTGACGGCATGCGGATCCATGTCGTCGACCACCCACTGGTGGCGCACAAACTCACCACCCTGCGCGACAAGCGCACCGACTCCCCGACCTTCCGTCGCCTCGCCGACGAGCTGGTCACCCTGCTCGCCTACGAAGCGACCCGGGACGTGCGTACCGAACTGGTCGACATCGAGACCCCGGTCGCGCGGACGGCGGGCGTGAAGCTGTCGTACCCCCGGCCCCTCGTCGTACCGATCCTGCGCGCCGGTCTCGGCATGCTGGACGGCATGGTGCGGCTGCTGCCGACGGCGGAGGTCGGTTTCCTCGGCATGATCCGCAACGAGGAGACGCTCCAGGCGGAGACGTACGCGACCCGGATGCCCGAGGACCTCTCCGGCCGCCAGGTCTACGTCCTCGACCCGATGCTGGCGACCGGCGGGACGCTCGTCGCCGCGATCCGCGAGCTCATCAAGCGGGGCGCCGACGACGTCACCGCCGTCGTGCTGCTGGCGGCGCCGGAGGGCGTCGAGATCATGGAGCGCGAGCTGGCGGACGCCCCCGTCACCGTCGTCACCGCCTCGGTGGACGAGCGGCTCAACGAGAACGGCTACATCGTTCCGGGTCTGGGCGACGCGGGCGACCGGATGTACGGCACCGCCGAGTAGGGCGTGCGTGCCGGGCGTCGCCGGACAAGCGGGACTTTCGACACACGCCCTAGAACACGTCCACACGACGACGGCCGGTCACAGGTGGGGTGACCGGCCGTCGTCGTGTCCGCGGGGCGCTCTCGCCCCGCGGTTCAGCAGGCGGAGGGGGTGGGGGCGGGCTTCGTCAGCGCCGTCAGCGCGGCGGCTGCCGCCTGCGGGGTGCTGAACGCCGTGAACCGGGTGCCCAGGATCAGGTCGACCTCGGCGTTCTCGCGGGCCTCGGTCTTCCGGGTGATGCCCGGCAGTTGGGTCTCCAGGACCGGGAACGCGCTGTCGGCGGCGGTCGGCGGGCCGAGCAGCAGACCGGTGCCGGGGACCTTCTTGTCGTACGCGGCGGGTGCGTTGCCCACCTCGCCGATCTTGAACCCGCGCTTCTTCAGCTCGTCGGCGGCGGACTTGGCCAGGCCGCTGCGCGGGGTCGCGTTGTAGACGTTCACCGTGATCCGGTCCGGCGCGGGCAGCGTCCTGACCGCCGCGGCCTGCTTCGGTACGGTCGCGCACTCCCGCTTGTGGTCGGCCGCCTGCGCCTTGGTGTCGCTGCCCGAGTAGACGTCGATGAGCTGCAGCGTGCCCCAGCCGGCCAGCCCGAGGGCCACGAGGGAGGCGACGACGGCGAGGACGAGCCTGCGGCGGCGGCGGGGACGGCGCATCCGGGGATAGGCGTTGCCCGTGATGCGGTACTTTCCGCCCATGCCGGGGGGAGTGAGCATGCTCATGTGCGCAGCGTAGTGCGGGCCGCCGATGATGCGTACTAAATGATCAACCGATGGCACCCGCATGCGCGGGAAAACACCCGAAAGGCCCGACAACGCGATTTCGGGCTGTGGCAGTGGTAGGGCGTGTCGCCGGACGGCCCCCCACGCGGACGGCGCGCCGGGAAACCGGAGGGGTGCCCGGAGCCCTACCGGCCGGAGCCGTCAGCCGAGTTCGAGGACGCGGGCGTGGAGCACCTGACGCTGCTGGAGCGCGGCGCGGACCGCGCGGTGCAGTCCGTCCTCCAGGTAGAGGTCGCCCTGCCACTTCACGACGTGCGCGAAGAGGTCGCCGTAGAAGGTGGAGTCCTCGGCGAGAAGCGTTTCCAGGTCCAGCTCGCCCTTCGTGGTCACGAGCTGGTCGAGGCGAACCGGGCGCGGCGCGACGTCGGCCCACTGGCGGGTGCTTTCCCGGCCGTGGTCGGGGTATGGCCGCCCATTTCCGATGCGCTTGAAGATCACACGGAAAGCCTACCGGGGAACAACCACCGGGCGCAGCCGGGGAAGGGGGGCACGATGCCGTCCGAAAGCGAGTGAACCCCCCGAAAACGGAAGGCGGATCTCCCGTGGAGGCGGTGGCGAAGGGGTGTACATCACGCCGACCCCCCTGGAACGAGGGGGAGTTCGCCCGTCTCCGGTGACCGCGGGGGTCGGTGGGTGGTGTCGGGGTGAACGGGGGCGGTCCGCGGCTCCCGGCGCGGGCAGGGGCGTGCACCGCGCCTCCGCGCCCCCCCCCGCGCGATGTGCGAGGACCGGCCCAGTGGGTCCTGCGGGGGCTCGGCTCGTGAGGCGGTGCGACCGCCTCACGCCCTGTCACGGCCGTGGCCGGTACGGAGCCGGCCGCCTCCGTGGCGGTCCGTGCCTGCCGCCGCCGGCGCGGGGCCGGTGAGCGACCGCAGGTCCTGTGCGTAGGTGCCGACCGCGTCCGCGATCACGTCGATGTTGGTCTCGAAGGCGGCCGGGTCGATGTTGTCGAGGGTGTCGCAGGCCGCGTGGTAGCAGGGGTCGTACGCGATCCCCTCCTTTCCGCCGAACTTCCCCGCCTGCGCGGCCGACTTGATCCCCTCGGCCCCGGTGTCCGTGCCGCCCGCCGGGATGCCGGCCTCGATGAACGGTCCGTAGTCGGACCGCCCGGTGAAGTCGGTGCTCTCGTACGGGGTCCTTCGACGGTCGAGGAAGTCCGTGATCCCGCGCTCCAGTTGGGCGGAGCCGGCGGGTCCGGGGCCCGAGCCGGAGGCTTCGGAGTCGTCGCCGTCGAAGACGAACTGGACGCCGTTGGGAGAGGCGATCATGTCGAAGTTGAGGTAGAGGGCGATCTGTTGGCGCTGAGCGGGGGTCAGCCCGGCGACGTACGCGTCCGATCCGACGAGTCCGCTCTCCTCGGCCGACCACCAGGCGAACCGGACGGCGTTCGCCGGGGTGCGGTGCGTCGCCGCGAGCCGCAGGGCGACTTCGAGGAGCCCGGCCGAACCGGAGCCGTTGTCGTTGATGCCCGGCCCCTCGGAGACGGAGTCCAGGTGCGCGCCGAGCATGACGGTGTGCGCGGAGTCGCCGCCCGGGGTCTCGGCGACGACGTTGCGGGTGGTGCGCTTCTCCTGGCGCTCGCGGAGTTCGAGGGTCACGGTGACCTTCCCGTCCCCGTCCAGGGCGGTGGCGAGCGCGTCGCCCTCGGCGCGGCTGATGCCCCCGGTGGGGATGCGGACGGCTTCGGGGTCGCCGAGGGTGCCGGTGAGCTTGCCGTCCAGGTTGTTGGAGATCAGCGCGCCGGACGCGCCCGCCTCGGCCGCGACCTCCTGCTTCCGCAGGAAGGAGCAGCCGCCCCGCTCGATCAGCGCGATCCGCCCGGTGGCCTCGGTCCCGGCGTAGTCGGCCGCCTCACAGCCGGTCGTCCTGTCCACCGGTACCCGGACCAGATCGGCGGTGAGCCCGCCCTCCCCGGTCGACGCGGTGTACGTCATCGCCTCCACCTCGGCGTCCCGGGGCTCCGGCGCGACCACGGCCAGCTTCTCGGCGAGGGTCTCGGTCCAGGTGAACGGGAAGGACGCGTACCGGGCGTCGTAACCGGCCCGGCGGAGCTGCTGGAGGACGTACGCGGCCGAGGCGTCGTGGCCCGCCGATCCGGCGGCCCGGTTCCCGCCCGCCGTGTCGGCCGCCTCCTGGAAACGGCGCAGATGCCGGTACGCGCCGGTGGCGGAGGAGGCCGCGACGAGCTCCCGGGAGAGCCGGGCGGCCTCCCGCGCCGGGTCCGGTTCCGCGGCGGGCGGCGGGGCCGCCGCGCCCAGCAGCAGCGGCGGGAGCAGCGCGGCGGCGGCGAGGAGCGGCAGGGCGCGGCGGCGGTGCCGGTGGGGGGCGCGGGCGGGGGCGTTCACCGGGCGGTCCTGGACGAGGACGTCGTGCTCCGGGTCGCCTTCCCGGCCGGTGCCGCCTTCTTCGCCGGTGCCGCCTTCTTCGCCGAGGCCGCGGCCCTGGCCTCCGCCTTGGCCCGCTGCTTGAACGCGCGGACCTCGGCGAGCGATTCGGGGCCGGTGATGTCGGCGACCGAGCGGTGCCCGCCCCGCTCCCCGTACGCCTGTGCCGCCTCCCGCCAGCCGGGCGGCCTTACGCCGAACTGCTTGCCCAGCAGGGCCAGGAAGATCTGCGCCTTCTGGGTCCCGAAGCCGGGCAGCGCCTTCAGCCGGGCCAGCAGCTCCGCGCCGGTGGCGGCGTCGGCCCAGACCGCGCCCGCGTCGCCGTCGTACTCCGCCACGAGGTACTGGCACAGCTGCTGCACCCGCTTCGCCATGGAGCCGGGGTAGCGGTGCAGGGCCGGTTTGTCGGTGAAGAGCGCGGTGAACGCCTCGGGGGAGTACCCGGCGATCTCCCGGGCGTCCAGGTCGTCCGAGCCCATCCGCAGCGCCAGCGAGTGCGGTCCGGTGAAGGCCCACTCCATGGGGACCTGCTGGTCGAGCAGCATGCCGACCAGCGCGGCCAGCGGGCTTCGGGCCAGCAGTTCGTCCGCCTCGGGCTGCTGTGCGATCCGAAGGGCGGGGACGCCGTTCCCACCGGGTTCGCCGTTCCCACCGGGTTCGCCGTTCTCGTCGGACTGCCCGGCGCTCTTCCTGCTCGTCGTCATACTGCCGATGGTGGCGTCGGACGCGGGCTTCGGCGACTCCTGCTGCTGCCGACGGGCCCGCCCGCCGTCACGCGGGCGCCAGGTCCTCTTCCGGGGCCTCGCCGATCGGGCGGATCGCGACCGCGCGGTACGGGGCGCCCTCGGGCTGCGGGCAGGCGACGACCCGGGCGGCGATCTCGGTGACCCGCTCCAGGCTCGGGCAGTCCAGCACCCAGTACCCGGCGAGCAGCACCTGCGTCCGGTCGTACGGGGCGTCGGCGATCACCGGGGGTCCGCCGTTCGCCCCGGCGGTGACGAACCGGGTCTCGTCCGGGGCGGTGAGGCCGTCGCAGTAGAGCATCTCGCCGGACGCCTCCAGGTCCTTGTTGAGCGCTTCCATGTGCGCGAACATCGCCTTCCGGTCCTGTTCGCCCCACGCGGGGCCGCCCTCGCTGGACCCGTGGCCGGACATCGCGTCGTAGTCGGCCTGCGAGCCCTGCACCATCACCAGGTACTTCATACGCCTGCACCTCCGCTGTCGTCGTCCCCCTGACGGGCGGGCGGACCGTCCGAGGGAGTGGGCCCAGGCCCGCCCTCACTCCATCGGACACCGCACGGGCCGCCCGCGCGAGCTGTCCCGGCGGGCCCGGCCGGTCGTCGCCCGGGGGCCGGACAGTAGAGTGCGGCAGCGTCTCCCGTCCCGACTCCCGGCAAACGCCCCCGAACGCCCCGAACACCGAGGTCCGGCCGTGTCCACCGCCCCGCCCGCATCCCCCGCCCCCCCGCCCGCCGTACCCCCGGGGCTCCCGGTGACCGTCGTGGGCATCGGCGCGGACGGCTGGGCGGGCCTGGCGGATTCCGCCCGCACCGCGCTGCTGGAGGCCGAGGTGCTGATCGGCGGCGGGCGTCAGCTCGGGCTGCTGCCCGCGGTCTGCGCGGGCCTGCGGGTGGCGTGGCCCTCGCCGCTGCGCCCCGCCGTCGCGGGGCTGCTCGCCGCCCACCGGGGCAGCCGGGTCGCGGTGCTGGCCAGCGGGGACCCGATGTTCTACGGGATCGGCCGCGCGCTCACCGAGGAGCTGGGCGCCGGGGCGCTGCGCGTGCTGCCGCACCCGTCCTCGGTGGCGTACGCCTGCGCACGGCTCGGCTGGTCCGCCGAGGACACCGAGACCGTCACCCTGGTGGGCCGCCCCGCCGCCCGGCTGCTGGCCGCCCTGCACGACGGCCGCCGGCTGCTGGTGCTGAGCGCCGACGCCACCACCCCCGCGACGGTGGCCGCGCTGCTCACGGCGCACGGCTTCGGCCCGAGCCGGCTCACCGTCCTCGAACAGCTCGGTTCCGCCGCCGAGGCCCGCCACGACGGCACGGCCGAGGGCTGGGACCGCCCGGCGGGCGACCCGCTGAACCTCGTCGCCGTGGAGTGCCGCGCCACCCCGGACGCGCTCCGCCTCGGCCTCGTACCCGGGCTGCCCGACACCGCGTACGAGCACGACGGGCAGCTCACCAAGCGCCACGTCCGGGCCGCGACGCTCGCCGCGCTGGCACCCGCGCCCGGCGAACTGCTCTGGGACATCGGCGGGGGCTCCGGCTCGATCGCCGTCGAGTGGATGCGCGCCCACCCGTCCTGCCGAGCGGTCACCGTCGAACGCGACGAGGCGCGGGCCGCCCGGATCGGCCGCAACGCCGACCGGCTCGGCGTGCCCGGTCTGCGGGTGGTCTCCGGCCGCGCCCCGGGGGCCCTCGCCGGACTTCCGGTGCCGGACGCCGTCTTCGTCGGCGGCGGGCTGACCGCCCCCGGGCTGATCGACGCCTGCTGGGACGCGCTGCCCGCCGGGGGACGGCTGGTCGCCAACACCGTCACGCTGGAGTCGGAGGCGCTGCTCGCCGACCGCTACCGGCGCCACGGCGGCGAACTCGTCCGGCTCGCGGTGGCCCACGCCGTACCGGTCGGCGGGTTCACCGGCTGGCGCCAGGCGATGCCCGTCACCCAGTGGTCCGTCCGCAAGCCCCACGACTCCTCGGGAGAGACCTCATGACCGTGTACTTCATCGGCGCAGGGCCCGGCGCGGCCGACCTGATCACGGTGCGCGGTGCCCGGCTCCTCGCCGCCAGCCCGGTCTGTCTCTACGCGGGCAGCCTGGTGCCGCGCGAACTGCTCGCCGACTGCCCGCCGGACGCCCGGCTGGTCGACACCCAGGGCCTGGACATCGATCAGATCACCGCCGAACTGGTCCGCGCCCACTCCGAGGGCCACGACGTCGCCCGGCTGCACTCCGGCGACCCGTCCGTCTTCAGCGCGGTCAACGAGCAGATGAAGCGGCTCGACGACGCCGGAGTGCCGTACGAAGTGGTGCCCGGGGTACCCGCGTTCGCCGCTGCCGCCGCCGCGCTCAAACGGGAGCTGACCGTGCCGACGGTCGGCCAGACGGTCATCCTGACCCGGATCGCCCAGCGGGCCACCGCCATGCCGGAGGGCGAGGACCTGGCCACGCTCGGCCGCAGCGGCGCCCTGCTGGTGCTCCACCTCGCCGCCCGGTACGCGGACCGGGTGGTGGCGGAGCTGCTGCCGCACTACGGGCCCGACTGCCCGGCCGCCGTGGTGGCGATGGCCTCCCGGCCCGACGAGATCGTCCTGCGCGGCACCCTGGAGACCATCGCGGGCCAGGTGAAGGACGCCGGGGTGACCCGTACGGCGGTCATCCTGGTCGGGCGCACCCTGGGCGCGGAGCAGTTCCGCGACAGCCACCTCTACTCGCCGGAGCGCGACCGCCACACCTGCTGACGCCCCGTCGGCGGGCCCGGTGGAGGTCTCAGCGGACCGCGCTGCGCCCGACCACCGTCCCGGCCCGGTCGACACAGATCACGTCCACCGCGACCGGCGCCCCGCGCAGCACCTCCAGCGCCTGGTCCCGGGCGGCCACGGCCACCAGGTCGCCCAGCGGTACCCCGGCCGCCGCGCACGACTGGAGCGCGGCCAGGCCGGTGTTGGCTCCGGCCACCGCCTCGGCCAGCTCCTCGTCCGCACCGCCCGCCCGGGCCAGCCGGGCGAGGAACCCCTGGTCCACCTGCGACCGCGCCGAGTGCAGGTCCATGTGCCCGGCGGCGAGCTTCGACAGTTTGGCGAAACCGCCGCAGACGGTGAGCCGGGGGACCGGATGGCGGCGTACGTACTTGAGCACGGCCCCCGCGAAGTCGCCCATGTCCAGCAGGGCGATCTGGGGCAGCCCGTACTCCGCGACGACCGTCTTCTCCGAGGTCGAACCGGTGCACCCGGCCACATGCGGCTGCCCGGCGGCCAGCGCCACGTCGACCCCGCGCCGGATCGAGTCGATCCACGCCGAGCACGAGTACGGCACGACGACCCCGGTGGTGCCGAGGATGGAGAGCCCGCCGAGGATGCCGAGGCGACCGTTCCACGTGAAACGTGCGATCTCCTCGCCGTCGTCCACCGAGATCGTGACCTCGACGTCGCCCGTGCCGCCGTGCTCCGCGGCGACCCGGGCCACGTGCTCGCGCATCAGCTGCCGGGGCACCGGGTTGATGGCCGGTTCGCCGACGTCCAGCGGAAGCCCGGGGAGCGTCACCGTGCCGACGCCCGGGCCCGCCCGGAAGACCACGCCGGAGCCCGGCGGCAGCGCCCGTACCGTCGACCTGACCAGCGCCCCGTGGGTCACGTCCGGGTCGTCGCCCGCGTCCTTGACCACCCCGGCGGTCGCGACGCCGTCCACCAGCGACTCGACGGCGAGCGCGAACGCGGGCGTGTGGCCCTTCGGCAGGGTGACGGTCACCGGGTCGGGGAACTCCCCGGTCAGCAGAGCGGTGTACGCGGCGGTGGTCGCCGCCGTCGCACAGGCACCGGTGGTCCAACCGGGCCGCAGGCCGGTGTGTTTGAGTTGGGCCTCGCGCCCGCCCTTCGCCTCACTGCTCATGGAAGGTCCCCTCGACGGTGGCCTCACTGCTCACGGAAGGTCTCCCTCGATGGTGCCGATACCGCTGCCCGACATGCCGGACGATCCCGAGTCCCCGGAGCACGTCCTCGTGCTCGGCGGCACGACCGAGGCCCGCCGGCTGGCGGAGGCGCTGGCCGCGGAGATACCGGCCGGAGGGCGCAGACCCCTGCGGGTGACGAGTTCGCTCGCCGGGCGGGTGGCCCGGCCGGTGCTGCCGCCGGGCGAGGTCCGCGTCGGCGGCTTCGGCGGCGCCGAGGGGCTTGCCGCGTGGCTGCGGGAGCACCGGGTGGATGCGCTCATCGACGCCACCCATCCTTTCGCCGGAACGATCAGTTTCCACGCGGCCCGCGCCGCCGCCTCGGCCCATGTTCCCCTGCTGGCGCTCCGCCGCCCCGGCTGGGTGGCCGGCCCGGCCGACGACTGGCACCCGGCCGGCTCCCTGGAGGAGGCCGCCGCCCTGCTGCCGTCGCTGGGGCGGCGGGTCTTCCTCACCACCGGGCGGATGGGGCTGGCGGCCTTCGCCGGGCTGGACGGACTCTGGTTCCTGATGCGGTCGGTGGACGCGCCGGAGCCGCCGTACCCGGCACGGATGGAGGTGCTGCTCGACCGGGGGCCGTTCCCCCTGGCGGGCGAGCGGGAGCTGATCCGCCGGTACGGCATCGAGGTGCTGGTCACCAAGGACAGCGGGGGCGCGGCCACCGCGCCGAAGCTGGCCGCGGCCCGGGAGGCCGGGATTCCGGTGGTGGTCGTGGAGCGGCCACCGGTCCCGGAGGGGGTGCCGGTGGCCGCGACCCCGGCCGAGGCGCTGACCTGGCTGAACGCCTGCCTGGGCCGGGGGTGAGCCCGCGGGGCCGGGCTACGCCTCCGGGTAGTGGCGCGGGGTCCAGACGAGGTGCCCGCCGTCCGGCCGGCCGGCCCGGCGGGTCTGCGAGGACCCGATGATCAGGAGGGTGCGCATGTCCACCTCGGCCGGATCGAGAGCGGCGAGGCGTACCGTGCGCACGCTCTCCCCGGGGCCGCCGACGTCCCGGGCGAGCACCACCGGGGTGTCCGGGGAGCGGTGTTCGAGGAGCAGGTCGCGGGCCTTGCCGACCTGCCAGGTGCGGCTCTTCGAGCCCGGGTTGTAGAGCGCGATCACCAGGTCGGCCGAGGCCGCCGCGCGCAGCCGTCCGGCGATGACCTCCCAGGGCTTGAGCCGGTCGGAGAGGGAGATCGTCGCGTAGTCGTGGCCGAGCGGGGCGCCCGCGCGGGCGGCGGCGGCGTTGGCCGCGGTGACCCCGGGCAGGACGCGTACCGGGACGTCCGCGTACGCGTCCTGCGCGGCGGCCTCCAGGACGGCGGTGGCCATGGCGAAGATGCCCGGGTCGCCGCCCGAGACCACGGCCACCCGCTGTCCGCGCCGGGCCAGGTCGAGCGCGAACTCGGCCCGCTCCGCCTCCACCTTGTTGTCCGAGCCGTGCCGGGCCTGGCCGGGCCGGACCGGTACCCGGTCGAGGTAGGTGGTGTAGCCGACCACCGCGTCGGCGGCGGCCAGCGCCCCGCGCGTCTCGGGCGTCAGCCAGAGCGGTCCGGCCGGTCCGGTGCCGACCACCACGACCTCGCCGGAGCCGGGCACCGGCTCGGGGCGCGGGGCGTCGATCCGGCTGGGCACCACGGCGACCGCGAAGTACGGCACCGAGCCGGGCTCCACGTCCGCGAGTTCGCCGGTGCGCTCCCCGGCCATCGTGGCGCGTTCGACGTACCGCGCCTCGGGCAGCCGCCCGGACGCCTCGAAGGCGCGGCGCACCGCCGGGAAGGTCCGGCCGAGCTTCATCACCACGGCGGAGTCGGTCGACGCGAGACGGGCCGTCAGCTCCTCCTCCGGCAGGGTGCCGGGGAGGATGGTGAGGATTTCCTCGCCCTCCACGAGCGGGGTGCCGAGCCGGGCCGCGGCGGCGCTGACCGAGGTGACCCCGGGGATGACCTCGGCGGGGTAGCGGTCCGCCAGCCGTTTGTGCATGTGCATGTACGAGCCGTAGAAGAGCGGGTCGCCCTCGGCGAGGACGGCCACCGTGCGGCCCGCGTCCAGGTGTGCGGCGAGCCGGGCCGCGGCCTCGGTGTAGAAGTCCTCCAGCGCGCCCCGGTAGCCGCCCGGGTGGTCGGTGGTCTCCGTAGTGACGGGGTAGACCAGCGGTTCCTCGACGTGGTCGGGCCGGATGTGGGCGGCGGCGATGGACCGGGCGATCGAGCGGCCGTGCCGGGCGCTGTGGAAGGCGATCACGTCGGCCTCGGCGATGGCCCGCACCGCGCGGACGGTCATCAGCTCCGGGTCGCCGGGGCCGAGACCGACTCCGTAGAGCCGGCCCGTGCCGCCGGTCGCCGCGTCGGCGTGTGCGGGGGCGGTCGCGTGTGCGGCGTGCTCGTTCGCCGCGACGGTCCCGGTCACTCCTCCTCGCTCGCGAGGGCGTTGACGGCCGCCGCCGCCAGGGCGCTGCCGCCGCGACGGCCGCGCACCACGAGGTGCTGGACCCCGGAGACGTGCGCCGCGAGGGCGTCCTTGGACTCGGCCGCGCCGATGAAGCCGACCGGGACGCCGATGACGGCGGCGGGCAGCGGGGCGCCCTCCTCGATCATCTCCAGCAGCCGGAAGAGCGCGGTGGGCGCGTTGCCGATGGCGACGACCGAGCCCTCCAGCCGGTCCCGCCACAGCTCCAGCGCGGCGGCGCTGCGGGTGGTGCCCAACTGCCGGGCCAGCTCGGGCACCGAGGGGTCCGAGAGGGTGCAGACGACCTCGTTGTCGGCGGGCAGCCGCTTGCGGGTGACCCCGCTGGCGACCATCGCCACGTCGCACAGGACCGGGGCCCCGGCGCGGAGCGCGGCGCGGGCGTCGGCCACGGCGGTGGGGGAGAAGGCGAGGTCGCGTACGAGGTCGACCATGCCGCACGCGTGGATCATCCGGACCGCGACCTGGCTGACGTCGGCGGGCAGACCGGCGAGATCCGCCTCGGCGCGGATGGTGGCGAAGGACTGGCGGTAGATCGCCGGTCCGTCCTTCTCGTACTGATGCACAGTGCTGTCGCTTTCTTCGGTCGGGCACGGGCGGTCGTGTGCCGGGGCGTGGTCGGTTCGGTGGGTCGGGTGGGGCAGGTGGGGCGGGTGTTCGGGGCGCGGGCGGGTCAGGTGCGGGCGCCCCGGGCCGCCGCCACCGCCGCGGCGAGCGCGGCCGGATCGTCAGGGACGGCCACCGGGGCGTCCCGCGACTCTCCCCGCACCCGCGCGATCCGGTGGCCCGCAGGGGTGGCGACGACGTCGATCCACTCCCCGTGCGGGTGGCCGCAGCGGCGCTCGCACCCGGACCAGTACACGGGCAGCCGCCCGGCCGGCCCGAGCGCGGCCTCCGCCTCGGCCCGCACGTCGGCCAGCGACTTCGCGCAGCCTGGGCGCCCGACGCAGGCGCCGACCCCGGCCCACGGCGAGCCGGGCCCGGTCACCAGACCGGCTCCGGCGAGTACGTCCAGGGCCGCCGGGGCGGCTTCGGCGGCCAGGCCCGGCACGACGACCCCGCGCCACGGGGTGCAGCGCAGTTCGCCGGAGCCGAGGCGCTCGGCGGTCTCCACGAGCGCCCGCCACCGCGTCCCGGTCAGCCGCCCCATCGGCACGCCGAGGTGCAGCGCGACCGCGCCGCCGGGTCCGGCCACGGTGCCGGGAGCGGGGGCCGGGGCCGTAGGCCGGGGCGGTGCGGCGGGCGGGTCCTCGCCGGGCGGTACGAGCCCCGCGCGGCGGGCGGCCTCGGCGGGGAGGGCGGCGCGGGCGGCGTCGGGGAGGGCGGAGATCCGCCAGACGCCCGGGTCGGCGGCCAGGTCGAGGAAGGCCTCGGCGGCGAGCAGCGCGGCGCGCGGGGCCGCGTCGAAGGGGACGGGGAGGAGGGGGCCGCCGGGGCCGGTCCGCAGGAGCGCCCGTGCGCCGTCGACCGCGATCAGGGTGAGGTCGGCGTCCAGCGCGTCCACGTCGCCGCGCCCGTCGTCGAGGGCGAAGAGGAAGCGGCCTGAGAGCGCGGCGGCCCGCTCGCTGCCGCAGAGCAGCGCGTCCAACTCGGTGAGCCAGGAGCGTATTTCGGGACGCCCGGAGGTGTCGATACCGGAGAGCGGGGAGGCGACGACGTTCCGTGCGCGCTCGTGTCGGTCGGAGGGCAACAGGCTTGCCGCGCGCAGGAGTTCGGCGAGTTCGCCGCCGCACTCGGCGTCCAGGCCCCGGAGTTGGAGGTTGCCGCGTGAGGTGAGGTGGAGTTCGCCGTCGCCGAGCCGGTCGGCGACGGCGAGCAGGGTGCGTGCCTGAGCGGCGGTCAGCACCCCGCCGGGTATCCGTACCCGGGCCAGCGCG
The DNA here is from genome assembly GCF_042728795.1 of Streptomyces sp. NPDC060184. Taxonomy (NCBI): domain Bacteria; kingdom Bacillati; phylum Actinomycetota; class Actinomycetes; order Kitasatosporales; family Streptomycetaceae; genus Streptomyces; species Streptomyces sp. NPDC060184. The sequence continues at coordinate 103,741 of NZ_JBHWYX010000001.1, read as the reverse complement.
CCGTCGTCCGCCCGGTGCAGCCGCAGCGTCCCCGGACAGGCGTCGCCGCCGCTCTTCCGGGCGACGGCGGCCACGGGGGAACCGGGCGAATCGGCGGTTGCGGACATGGCGGCGAGCATACCCACGTCCCCGTGGAGGTCACCGGCGCGCGGATGTGACCTGTGCCGCCCCCCGGAGGCCCCCTGCCGCGCCGGAGGCCGGGCCCTTAGGATGCTCGCGGTGGACCATTCGGTCCGCCGACGCCAGACGGCGCCATGGGAGGAAGCCCGGTGAGATTCCGGCGCGGTCCCGCCACTGTGAGTACGCCCCGTTCGCACGGGCGTACGAGTCAGGAACTCCCGCCGTCCGACACCGCCCGGGGCGTGGACACCCCGGGGAAGGGCTGACTCGGCATGATCCTGCTCCTGTCGACCTCCGACACCGACCTGCTGAGCGCCCGCGCCTGCGAGGGCCCGGTCCGCTACCGGTACGCCAACCCCTCCCGCCTCCCGCTCGACCGGCTCCCGGCGCTGCTCGACGGCGCCGGACTCGTCGTGGTCCGCCTCCTCGGCGGGGTGCGCGCCTGGGAGGAAGGGCTCGACCAGGTCCGGGCCGCCGGCCTGCCGGTCGTCGTCCTCACCGGCGAACAGGCCCCCGACGCCCAGCTGATGGCCGCGTCCACCGTCCCGATCGGCATCGCCGCCGAGGCCCACGCCTACCTCGCGCACGGCGGCCCCGACAACCTCGGCCAGCTGGCCCGGTTCCTCTCCGACACCGTGCTGCTCACCGGCCACGGCTTCGAGCCGCCCGCCCCGGCTCCCGCCTGGGGCCCGCTGGAGCGGACCGTCCGCGCCCTCCCCGAGGCCGCGCCCACGGTGGCGGTGCTCTACTACCGCGCCCACCACATGAGCGGCAACACCGCGTTCGTGGACGCGCTCTGCGCCGCGGTGGAGGATGCCGGGGCCCGCGCGCTGCCGCTGTACGTGGCCTCGCTCCGTACCCCCGAACCCGGGCTGATCGACGCCCTGCGCGCGGCCGACGCGATCGTGACCACCGTCCTCGCGGCGGGCGGCACCCGTCCCGCCGAGGCGTCGGCGGGCGGCGACGACGAGTCCTGGGACGCGGGCGCGCTGACCGGGCTCGACGTACCGATCCTCCAGGCGCTCTGCCTGACCGGCTCGCGCGCCGCGTGGGAGGAGAACGACGAGGGCGTCTCCCCGCTGGACGCGGCCACCCAGATCGCGGTGCCGGAGTTCGACGGGCGGCTGATCACGGTGCCGTTCTCCTTCAAGGAGATCGACGCGGACGGCCTGCCCGCGTACGTCCCGGACCCCGAGCGGGCCGCCCGGGTCGCCGGGATCGCCGTCCGGCACGCCCGCCTGCGGCACATCCCGAACGCGGCGAAGCGGATCGCCCTGGTGCTCTCCGCCTACCCGACCAAGCACTCCCGCATCGGCAACGCGGTCGGCCTGGACACCCCCGCGAGCGCCGTCGCCCTGCTGCGGCGGCTGCGCGCCGAGGGGTACGACTTCGGGCCCGAGGACGAGATCCCGGGGCTGGTCTCCGGCGACGGCGACGAACTGATCCACGCGCTGATCGAGGCGGGCGGCCACGACCAGGAGTGGCTGACCGAGGAGCAGTTGGCCGCCAACCCGGTCCGTATCCCGGCGGCCGACTACCGCCGCTGGTTCGCGACGCTCCCCGCCGAGCTGCGTACGGCGGTGGAGGAGCACTGGGGTCCGGCGCCCGGCGAGATGTTCGTGGACCGGTCGGCGAACCCGGAGGGCGACATCGTCCTCGCGGCGCTGCGGCGCGGCAATCTGCTGATCCTCATCCAGCCGCCGCGCGGTTTCGGCGAGAACCCGATCGCGATCTACCACGACCCCGATCTGCCGCCCTCGCACCACTACCTGGCCGCCTACCGCTGGATCGCCGCCCCCGCCGAGGACGGCGGTTTCGGCGCCGACGCGATGGTCCACCTCGGCAAGCACGGCAACCTGGAGTGGCTGCCCGGCAAGAACGCCGGGCTCTCCGCCGCCTGCGGACCCGACGCGGCCCTCGGCGACCTGCCGCTGGTCTACCCGTTCCTCGTCAACGACCCGGGCGAGGGCACCCAGGCCAAGCGGCGTGTGCACGCCACGCTGGTGGACCACCTGGTGCCGCCGATGGCCCGCGCCGACAGCTACGGCGACATCGCGCGACTGGAGCAACTCCTCGACGAGCACGCCCAGATCGCCGCGATGGACCCGGCGAAGCTGCCCGCGATCCGGGCCCAGATCTGGACCCTCATCCAGGCCGCGAAGCTCGACCACGACCTCGGGCTCGACGACCGGCCCGAGGACGAGGGCTTCGACGAGTTCATCATGCATCTCGACGGCTGGCTCTGTGAGATCAAGGACGTCCAGATCCGCGACGGCCTGCACGTGCTCGGCAACCCCCCGGCGGGGAACGACCGGGTCAACCTCGTCCTCGCGGTGCTCCGGGCCCGCCAGATCTGGGGCGGCACGGCCTCGCTCCCCGGGCTGCGCGAGGCGCTCGGCCTGGACGAGTCGGCCGCCACCCGCACCGCCGCCGACGAGATCGAGGAGCGGGCCCGCGCCCTGGTCCAGGCGATGGAGGACGCCGGCTGGGACCCGGCCGCCGTCGCGGACGTCGCCGCCGGGCTGCCGTCCGCCGTCGCCGACATCCTCACCTTCGCCGCCACCGAGGTGGTGCCGCGCCTCGCCGCCACCACCGATGAACTCACTCACACCGTCCACGCGTTGAACGGCGGTTTCGTGCCCGCCGGGCCCTCCGGCTCCCCGCTGCGCGGGCTCGTCAACGTGCTGCCGACCGGCCGCAACTTCTACTCCGTCGACCCGAAGGCCGTCCCCTCCAAGCTCGCCTGGGAGACCGGCCAGGCCCTCGCCGACTCGCTGCTGACCCGCTACCGCACCGACAACGGCGACTGGCCCTCCTCCGTCGGCCTCTCGCTCTGGGGCACCAGCGCCATGCGCACGGCGGGCGACGACATCGCCGAAGCCTTCGCGCTGCTCGGCATCCGCCCGGTCTGGGACGACGCCTCGCGCCGCGTGACCGGCCTGGAGCCCATCGGGTACGAGGAGCTGGGCCGCCCCCGCATCGACGTCACGCTCCGCATCTCCGGCTTCTTCCGGGACGCCTTCCCGCACACGGTGGGCCTGCTGGACGACGCCGTACGGCTCGCCGCCTCGCTCGACGAACCGGCCGAGCACAACTTCGTCCGCGCCCACGCCCAGGCCGACCTCGCCGAGCACGGCGACGAACGCCGGGCCACCACCCGTATCTTCGGCTCGCGCCCGGGGACGTACGGCGCCGGGCTCCTCCAGCTCATCGACTCCCGCGACTGGCGCACCGACGCCGACCTCGCCGAGGTCTACACCGTGTGGGGCGGCTACGCCTACGGGCGCGAACTCGACGGGCGCCCGGCCCGCGAGGAGATGGAGACCGCGTACCGGCGCATCGAGGTCGCCGCGAAGAACACCGACACCCGCGAGCACGACATCGCGGACTCGGACGACTACTTCCAGTACCACGGCGGCATGGTGGCGGCCGTGCGCGCGCTGAAGGGCACCGCCCCGGAGGCGTACATCGGCGACTCCACCCGCCCCGAGACCGTCCGCACCCGCACCCTGGTCGAGGAGACCTCGCGGGTCTTCCGCGCCCGCGTGGTCAACCCCCGCTGGATCGAGGCGATGCGCCGCCACGGCTACAAGGGCGCCTTCGAACTCGCCGCCACCGTGGACTACTTGTTCGGCTACGACGCCACGACCGGGGTCGTCGCCGACTGGATGTACGACAAGCTCACCCAGACCTACGTACTCGACCCGGAGAACCGGGAGTTCCTCCAGCAGGCCAACCCCTGGGCGCTGCACGGGATCGCCGAACGCCTCCTGGAGGCCGAGTCGCGCGGGATGTGGGCGAAGCCCGACCCGGCCGTCCTCGAAGCGCTGCGCCAGGTCTTCCTGGAGACCGAGGGCGAGCTGGAGGGCGGGGACGACTGAGCCGGGCCCCCGCCCGGCCCCCTCGGGTCCGCTACATCCGGGGGTCGGGCCTGAGCAGCGCGAACACGGCGCCGAAGGGGTCCGCGAGCCAGGCCATCCGGCCGACGTCGGACATGTCGGCGGCCGGCATCAGCACGGTCCCGCCGTGCGACCGGGTCGCCTCGACGGTGGCGTCGACGTCCAGCACGTGGAAGTAGGGCACCCAGCGGGACTGCTCGCCGCCGCTGCTGTCGTCCGCCGGAGCGGCCCCGCCGAAGGTGGCGTCCTGGAGGTCGCCGTCCTCGGTGCTCAGCACCCGGTACGTCATCCCGGGCACCGGCATGTCCTGGGTGCGCCAGCCGAACAGGCCCTGGTAGAAGGCGATGTCGGCGACCGGGTCGGGCACGTGCAGCTCCACCCAGATCAGGCTGTTCGGGGCGGAGGCGATCTCCAGCCCGGCCGTCCTGCCGGGCTGCCAGAGCGCGAAGTCGGCGCCCTGCGCGTCGGTGACCTGGGCCAGTGTCCCCTCGCCCATGACGTCCATGGGCTCCGTCCGGACGCTCCCGCCGCCGTCCCGGACCGCCTGCACGGTGGCCCCGATGTCGTCGGTCCTGAAGTGGACCGTCCAGGCGGAGGTGGCCCCCTCCTCGGTGAGTGGGCCGAGGGCCGCGGCGGTCTTCCCGTCGGTCCGGAAGAACCCGTACCCGCCGGTCTTGGGCCCGGCGGAGACGAACTCCCAGCCGAAGACGGCCTGGTAGAAGGCGGCGGCGGCCCGGGTGTCGGGGCTGCCGAGGTCGAGCCAGTTGGGCGATCCGGTACGGAAGTCGGTGCCGAGCATGGAGTCCTCCTGGGGGGTGCGACGGGGCGGGGTCCAGTGGTGCGGTGCCGGGCGGGAAGGTGCCGGCCGGGACGGGGCGGGTGGAGGCCACGATGCCGATCCGGCCCGCCGCCACCCGTGTCCGGCGCCGGGAGCCCGTCGGTTTCACCCGGACGCCGGTACGGCGGAACCCGCGGGGTTTCTTCGGACGTCTCCCCGGCGTCACCCGGGCCGTGGACAATCGCGGCCATGGTGACGACGGGGGAAACGTCCGCACGTCCGAGGCGCCCGGCGGCCCCGGCGGCTTCTCTCCCTGCTGGCCGGGCTCGCGCTCAGCGCCCTGGTCGGCGGTGTGCTGACCGCCTTGGCCGTCGGCGTGACGCTGAAGGACGGGGCGCTGTTCGGCGGCGGTCTCGGCGGTCTCGGCGGTCTCGGCGGTCTCGGCGGGCTGGTGGCGGCGGTGCTGCTGGTGGCGGTGCCCGCGCGCGTGCGGCGGCGGGGCGTCCCGGCGACCCGGGTCGCGCTCGCCCGGATCGAGCACCGGCGGGTCACGGCCGGGGAGTTCGCCGACGTGCCGGTGCGGTTCGACCTCACGGTGGCGCCCGACGACGCCCCCGCGTACCGGGTGCACGTCGAGGAGCGGGTCGACCTCGTCGACCTGGCGCGGTACCCCGAGGGCCGGATCGTCGTGGTGACGTACGTCGAGACGCGGTCCTGGGGGGGAGCTGGACCGGCCGTACGGGGGATGTCCGGCCACGGTCGGGTGATTCCCGACGCGTACGGGAACTCAGTGGCGTGACAAGGGAGTTGAGCGAGTACGGGGGCGCGTTCCGCGCGTGCGTGTCCCGGTCCGTGCGGTAGGAGGAGGCGGAGGCGGCCGATGACGGCTTTCCTGTTGGTGCCCGGCACGTTCACCGGGGGCTGGATCTGGGACCGGGTGGCGCAGGCGTTGGGCGAGGCGGGTGACACGGCGGTCCCGGTCACCCTCACCGGGCTGGGCCAGGGGGCGGAGCCGGAAGGGCCCGGGGCCGGACTCACCACCCACGTCGAGGACGTGGTGCGGATCGTCGACGCGGTGCCCGCCGAGGAGACCGAGGTGGTCCTCGTCGGCCACGACTACGGCATCCTGCCCGTCCTCGGCGCGGCGGCCCTGCGCCCGGAGCGGGTCACCCGGATCGTCAACGTGGACGCCGGGCTGCCCCAGGACGGTGATCCCGCACTCGTCATCGAACTGGACCCCGCCGTGCGCGAGCGGGCGATCGCGGCGGTGACGGCCCCGCCCGAGGGGACGGGTTCCGGTCTGGTCGCCCCGCCCACCGCCGAGGAGTGGCGGGCGCGGGCGGGCGCGGCCGACCTGTCCGACGAGGCGGTGGAGCTGCTGGCGCGGCGGGCGGTCGCGCACCCGGCGGCCACGCTCGTGCAGCCGTTGCCCCCGACCGGGGCCGCCGCCGCCATCCCGTACGCGGGCCTCCTCAGCAAGGCGAACGGCTCGACCATCGAACTGGTCGAATCCCTGGTCGGGATGGGGGAGCCGCGCGTCCAGGCGCTCACCCGGCCCGGTGTCACCCTCTTCGAACTCCCCACCGGTCACTGGCCGATGCTCTCCGCCCCCGTCGAACTCGCGGACGTGCTGCGGCGCGCGGTGGCCGGCGAGGGGCACCGCGTGGAGGCTCCGGCGGCCGGTCCGCCCGCGCACTTGGGGCCGTTCCTGCTGGATGTACCCGAACGCGAGCGGGAGCGGCACGGCCGCGTCGACCTCTACCTCCCCGACGCCGAGGGCCCCCGCCCCGCGATCGTGTTCGTCCACGGCGGCCCGATCGCGGCCGACGCCCGGCCCACGCCCCGCGACTGGCCCGCGTACGTCGGATACGGCAGGTACGCCGCCGACTTGGGCGTGGTCGGTGCGGTGCTGGACCACCGGATGTACGGACTCGGCGCCCTCGCCACCGCCGCCGGTGACCTCGCCGAGGTGGTCGAGCAGGTCCGCGCCGATCCACGCGTCGACGCGGACCGGGTCGCCCTCTGGGTCTTCTCCGGCGGCGCGCTGCTCTCCGCCGAGTGGCTGGTCGCGCCCCCGGTCTGGCTGCGCTGCATCGCGGCGACGTACCCGGTCCTCGCCCCGCTGGCGAGCTGGCCCCGGACGGCGGGGCGGTTCAACCCCGTGGAGGCGGTTCGCGCCGCCGGGCCGCTGCCCTTCGTGCTGAGCCGGGTGGAGAAGGAGGGGCCGGAGATCGACGCCACGGTCGAGGACTTCCTTCTCGCCGCCAAGGGGACGGAGCTTCGGCTGGAGGTCATCCCCGTCCCCGGTGCGCGCCACGGTTTCGAGGCGGTCGACCACACCGGCCCGGCCCGCCGCGCGGTCGAGCGGGCCGCGCGCACGGTCCTGGGGCACCTGGGGGTCGCACCGTAGGACGCCAGGACGCCAGGACGCCAGGACGCCAGGAGGTCAGGAGGTCAGCGGGTCTCGACGACGACCCGCTCGACGACCACGTCCTGCACCGGGCGGTCGTCGCGCGGGTTGGTCGCCGTGGTGCCGATGGCGTCCACGACCTTCTTGCTCGCGTCTCCGACGACCTCGCCGAAGATGGTGTGCTTGCCGGTGAGCCAGGTGGTCGGGGCGAGGGTGATGAAGAACTGCGATCCGTTGGTGCCCGGACCGGCGTTCGCCATGGCCAGCAGGTAGGGCTTGGTGAACGCCAGGTCCGGGTGGAACTCGTCGGCGAACTTGTAGCCGGGGCCGCCCGAGCCGTTGCCCAGCGGGTCGCCGCCCTGGATCATGAAGCCCTCGATGACCCGGTGGAACACCGTCCCGTCGTACAGCGGGGCGTTGCTCGGCTGCCCGGTGTTCGGGTCGATCCACTGGCGTTCGCCCGTCGCGAGGTCCACGAAGTTGCGCACCGTCTTGGGCGCGTGGTTCGGCAGCAGCCGGATCTCGATGTCACCCTGGTCGGTCTTCAACGTCGCGTACAGCTCTTCGGCCATGACGATCCTTCGGTGTGCGTTTACGGGCCCGGCCAGTCTCGCGGCCCGGCGGGCGGGGCCGGGGCGGGGACGCGGCATGTCACCCGCACGAGTGGTCGGCGCACACCGGTCCCCGGGGCGTCCGTGCAGATGTATTGACATGAACCTGGTAATCCGGTCGGCTGATCGGACCGGCCGACCGCCGGCGCGTCCCCCCGCCACCCGCAAGGAGTTGCCGCATGCCTTACCCCCGCAGAGGCCGGCGCCCGGCCGTCCTCGCCCTCTTCGCGAGCCTGCTGCTCACCGCCCTCCCGGCGGCGACCGCGCGGGCCGCCGAATCCGTGGCCACCACGGCCGAGGCGGCCATCTGCAACAAGCAGTGCGACGCCCGCGACCCCGCCACCGCGACCTCGGACCGGACGCCGGTCAGCAGCGTGCTGTACGGGCGCAGCGTCCGGCTGCACCTCTCGGACAACGATGTCATGGGCTGGGCCTCGATCGAGGGCGGTTCGCCCGGGGACGAGGTCTGGATCGACCGCTCCTTCGACGGCGGCCGGAGCTGGGCCACCGGGAGCAAGCTGGGCGACACGACCGTCCCCGCGGGTTCGACCGGCTGGCGCACCCAGATGTACAACGTCGACGACTGGAACACCGCCGGTGTCGGCGCCCTGCGCGCCTGCGGCAAGGCCGGAGACCGCCCCGAGATCACCTGCACCGGCTGGGCGCGGGTGAACTGGAACGCCTGGAGCCGCTCCACCGCCGCCGCGACCGCGCTGATGATGTCGTACGACCGGGGCACCGGCCTCTTCGGCGGCAACGGCTGGTGGACCGCCGCCAACGCGCTCACCGCCGTGCTCGACAACGCGCGCCTCAGCGGCATGCCGAGCTACCAGTACGCCATCGCCTCCACCTACGACAAGAACATCAACGCCCAGGGCGGCAGCTTCCGCAACGACTACCTGGACGACACCGGCTGGTGGGGCCTGGCCTGGGTCGCCGCCTACGACGCGACGGGCGACAGCCGGTACCTCAACACCGCGCGCACCGACGCCGATCACATGCAGGCCTACTGGAACGGGACCTGCGGCGGCGGGGTGTTGTGGAACCGGACGATGACGTACAAGAACGCCATCACCAACGAGCTCTTCCTCCAGCTCAACGCGGCGCTGCACAACCGCCTTCCGGGCGACACGGTCTACCTCGGCCGGGCGAAGGCCGAGTGGGCGTGGTTCCAGGGAAGCGGGATGATCAACGGCGACCACATGATCAACGACGGGCTCACCGACGCCTGCGCCAACAACGGCCAGCCCACCTGGACGTACAACCAGGGCGTGGTGCTCGGCGGTCTGACCGAGCTGTACCGGGCCACCGGTGACTCCGCGCTGCTGACCACCGCACGCACCCTCGCGGACGCGTCCACCGTCCGGCTCCAGACCGACGGGGTGCTGCGGGAGCCCGGCGAGGGCGACGAGTGCTCCGGCGACGGCCCGTCCTTCAAGGGCGCGTACGCGCGCGGCCTCGGCAGGCTCGACGCCCAGCTGGGCGACCACCCGTACGCGGCGGCCCTCGACCGCTGGGCCGACGCGGCCTACACCAAGGACCGCAACGCGCTCGACCAGTACGGCCCGCACTGGAACGGGGGCTCGGGCACCAGCGACTACGGCTGCCAGCAGAGCGTCCTCGACCTGCTCAACGCGGCCGGGCAGTAGAAGGGTCCACGCGCCGGCGCGCGGGTGCGGTACGGGGACTCGCTCCGTACCGCACCCCTCCAGCATGCGCGCGACCGGCCGCGTCCGTCGAGCGGAGCTTTCGCGGGGGCCCGGGCGAGGCGGTGCGATGATCGGACTCCGCCGGTACGCCAACTCCCGAAGCGAGGGATCCCATGCAGGGCACCGTCGAGACCACCGAGGGCCCGGTCGCCGTTCCGTCCGGGGAGCACCGCTGGACCGCTCTGTTCTTCATCACCGAGCCCGGTATCGGCGAGGTGCTGCCCGAGCTGGCCGGCTGCACCACCGGCCTCTGCTCGGTACGCGACCAGGCCGCCCGGTTCGCCCGCGCCGACGTCCGGGTCCTCGGCGTCAGCGCCCACGCCCCGGGCCACCTGGCCGAGTTCGCGGCCCGGCGCGAGCTGGGATACCCGCTCGTCGGCGACCCCGGGCTGACGCTCGGCCGCTCCCTGGGCGTGCCCGAGGTGCGGGTGGGGGAGCGCACACTGTTCGCACGGGCCGGGGTCGTCCTCGACCGGACCGGCCGGGTGCGCGCGCTGCTGCACCCGGTGGCGGACCCGGCGAGCCACGCGGACCTGGTGCTGGCGGCGGTGGAGGAGCTGGCCGCGGGCGCGTGACGGGACGTCGGGGGCGTGCGGGCCCGCGCTCGCCGTCCGGCCGGCGGTCGTCGTGCTGCTCGTCGTGCTACTCGTCGTCGGAGGGCGCGGGGGTGTCCCAGACGATGTAGTGGAACCGCATCCCGTCGTGCCCCCGGCCCAGCCACGCGACGGCCGCCAGGTGGTTCGCGCTGGTCGGCATGCAGTACCAGGTCCCCTCCAGGCCGTAGTTCATTTCCGCCGTGACGTGCGGGAAGGTGAGGAGCATGTCGGCGCACACCCTCGGAGTGGCGCCCTGGGAGGGTTCGGCCACGCGGCCGTTCAGGACCGAGAACGAGCCGCCGCCGCTCCACGCCATGTCGGGGCTCTCCACCGACGCCCCGACCGTGCCGTGTTCGAGGTCGGCGCTGTTCCCTTCGGCGAGCGTGAAGTCCCCGGTCCTGAGGATCTTCGTCGACGGCTCCGAGGGCGACGGCTCCGAGGGGGACGCTTCCGAGGGCGACGGCGAAGGGGACGTCAGGGTGTCGTCGTCGGCGGGCGTCCCGTCCGGGTCGGTGGTCTCCGACGTCCCGGATCCGGCCGGGGTCGCCGACTCCGCCGAGTCCCGGGACGCCGCCGACGGCGGCGCGAGCGGGTCGCGGGACGTGCTGTTCCCCGTCTGGACGATCAGCGTGACGATCAGGCCGAGGACGGGCACCAGAATGCCGACGACCCACCAGGACCACTTCGGCGGGGCGTGATCGGGCCGGGGCGGCTCCGGCGGTGCGGCCCGGGGAGGCTCCTGCGGTGCGGGCCCCGGCGACTCCTGCGGTGCCGGCCGCGGCGGCTGTGCGGGCATCGGCGGGTGCGGGCTCGACCCGCCCGTCTCGTGCGTCATGACGCCAAGTCCCCCGTATCCACTTCCACTTCCGCGTCCGCGTCCGAAGAGGCTCACCGTACACAGCTGATCGCGTGCATGCCACGCATTCCCTCCCGGGCGCGGGACCGGCCGGGCCCCGCGACCGGTGCGCGCGCCGGGCCAGGCCACCTGCCGGGCGGGAATTGTTTGCCCCTCGTACGTTTTCTCCGTGTCTGATGGTGGACGGTCGTGAACGCGGCAGGGATGATCGCGGTGTTCACTTCCGTCCTGCTGTTTCTGGGTTGCACGCCCGGTGTCGTGGGCTGACAACGTTGTCTTCTGGTGAGGCCGAACCGTGCGACGCAGTGCGACGCCTGAGAGGTCCCGTGTCCATCAGATCCCATCCCCCCTTGCCTCCCGCGATACGCGCGGGAGCGGCCCCCGCCGGTCGCCGGCCCCTGCGCGCGGCCGTCGCCGTCCTGCTCACCGGGGCGCTCGGCGCCGCCGCGCTGGCGGGCGGCGGCCTGGCCGTCGCCGCGCCCGGTGCGAGCGCGTCCGGCACCGCCGGAACGGATTACACCGCGCTCGTCGACCCGTTCGTGTCGACCGCGGGTGACGACGGCAACGACCTGCCGGGCGCGCAGGCGCCGCACGGCCTGGCCAAGGTCAACCCGCTGACCACGCCGAACCGGAACCACCCCGGGTACGACTACGACGAGGACCACATCGCCGGGTTCACCGCGACCAACCTCGACGGGGTCGGCGGCTCGGGCGGCGGGGGAGACCTGCTCGTCGTGCCGACCTCGGTGCGGTACGACAGCCGCCCCGCGACGAGCACGTACGCCCACGCGTACAGCCACGACGACGAGTCCGCGAGCCCCGGCTCGTACGAGGTGGGGCTCGGCGCGCTCTCCGGCACTGCCTCCTCCGTGCAGCAGGGGCCGGGCACCATCAAGGCCGAGATGGCCGCGACCACGCGCACGGCGCTGGAGCGGTACAGCTTCCCGGCCGGTGCGCAGCCCGAGCTCGTGCTCGACCTGGCGAACAACTTCACCAGCCGCACCCGTTCGACCCTGAAGGCGACGACCCTCCCGGACGGGACCACGTCGATCACCGGGCTCGTCGCGGGGTCGTTCAACGGCGCCTCGTACCAGATGTACTACGCCGCCACCACGAACGTCCCCGTCACCTCGCTGAAGAGCTGGGGCGGCGACGGCAAGCTGAGCGACGCGACCGAGCGGGACGGCACCGACACGGGCGCCGTGCTCGGGTTCGACGCGGCGCACGGCGACGACATCGAGCTGCGCGTCACGCTCTCGCCGATCAGCGCCGGACAGGCCGCGACCGACCAGGCGGCCGAGGTCGGCGGCCTCACCTTCGACCAGGCGCGCGAGCGGACGAAGGCGGCCTGGAACAGCGCCCTGGGCGCGGTCGCCGTGAAGGCCTCGGAGAAGTCCGACCCGGGCTCCACGCTGACCAAGGAGTTCTACACCCACCTGTACCGCATGTACGCGCTGCCCGTGAACGCCACCAGCACCAGCGGTACGTACCGCGGCGCCGACGGCGCGGTGCACAAGGCCAACGGCTTCACGTACTACGACGGTTGGTCCACCTGGGACGACTTCCGCAAGTACTCCGTCGAGGCGTACATCGACCCGGCCACCTACCGGGACATGGTGCAGTCGCTGATCGAGCTCTTCGCCGACACCCGCGCCACCGGCAAGAGCCTCGGCAGCCTCACCCACTCGGTGCCGACCGTGCGCTGGGAGCGCTCGGCGGTGCTGGTCGCCGACGCGCTGTCGAAGGGGTTCAAGAACTTCGACCGGCTCGACGAGGCGTACCCGGCGCTCATGGCGTACGCCGGGTACTACACGGGCGCGCAGCTGCGACAGGGGTATGTCACCGGGGACCCCGGCACGACCGTGCAACGCGGCTACGACCAGTGGGCGCTCTCCGTCATCGCCGGTGCGCTCGGCCGGACGGACGACGCGGTGAAGCTGCGCGAGCAGTCGACCATGGCGATCGACAACCTGGTGAAGTCCGGTGCCTGGAAGGCCCCCGACGGCACCGAGGTCGGTCTGCTCACCCCGCGCGCCGCGAACGGCGACTGGCAGGCCGCCGACTACGAGAAGTTCGAGGAGGCCGGTCTCTACCAGGGCACGCTCTGGCAGTACCACTGGTACGACGCGTACGACATGGGCGGCCTCATCGAGGCCATGGGCGGCGACAAGGCGGGCAGGGCCGCCGTGGAGCACATGTTCGGCGAGGACTCCTCCGCCGACGACGGGTCGACCATGCTGCACTCCAACGCCAACGAGATCGATCTCCAGGCCCCGTACCTCTTCAACTACGTCGGCGAGCCGAGCCTGACGCAGAAGTGGGTGCGCTCCATCTACACCGGCACCACCTGGAACCGGTACATCGCGACCGGCTCCACCAACGAAGCGCCCAGCGGCGGCGGCCAGTTCACCCCGCCGGTGAAGACCCAGGTCTACAAGCTGTCGCCGCACGGCTTCCTGCCGACCATGGACAACGACGCGGGCACCATGTCGACCATGTTCGTCGGCGCCGCCCTGGGACTGTTCCCGGTGACGGCGGGCTCCAGCCAGTTCCAGATCGGCAGCCCATTCTTCGACTCCACGACGATCACCTACGCCAACGGCGCCACGTTCACCGTGAAGGCGAACGGCGTCTCGCCGAGCAGCTACTACGTGCAGAGCGCCAAGTTCAACGGCAAGAAGTTCGACAACACCTGGCTGGACTACGCGCAGATCATCGCGGGCGGCACCCTCGACTTCACCATGGGCGCCAAGCCCTCGAAGTGGGGCACCGCCACCGAGCCCGCGTACTCGCTGGACACCGACGCCGGTGACACCGGTTCCGGTACGGCCCCGGGCAAGGGCGACACCGTCGTGTCCGCCGCCCCGGCCACCCTCGCGACCAAGGCGGACGGCACCGTCGACGGCAGCGTGCGGCTCACCCTCACCGGACCCGCCGCGTTCACCGACCGCAAGGGCACCAGCCTGACCAGGAGCGGGGCGGCGACCGTCACCGGCCTGCCGGGCGGCGTCACCGCCGACCTCAAGGTCACCGACCCGCACACCGCGACGCTCTCCCTCAAGGGCACCACCGAGGTCGACGCGCGGCTCGGCATCACCTTCCAGGACGCGGCCTTCGCCCACGGCGTGAAGGCGTCCACCGTGCGCGGCACCGGGATCTCCCCGACCGACCCGCTCACCGTCTCCGCCGCCGCGGTGCACCGTACGACCCTGGGCGCACTGGCCGACCAGGCGTCCCCGGTGCGCGCGGGCAACTACTCCGACGGCTCCTGGAACCTCTTCCGTTCGGCGCTGGAGCGCGCCAGGACCGTCCTCGCGGACCCCGCCTCCACGACCGGCACGCTCATGGCCGCCGAGGACGCGCTGCGCTCCGCCGTCACCACCCTCACCATCGACGAGGGCGGCTACGCGGTCCTCCAGGCCGAGTCCCCCGACGAGAAGGAGGGCGCGAGCCTCGTCAGCGAGCGCAACAACTCCGACGGCAACCTCGGCGGCGTGTCCGAGGGCTCGTGGGAGCGCTACGCCGAGCTGGACTTCGGCGGTGTCGCCCCGCGCAGCCTCTCGGTCCGCTACGCCAACTCCCAGGCCACCACGGCCAAGCCGAGCAGCGTCGACGTCCACGCGGGCGGAGCCGACGGCCCCGTCGTCGCCACCGCCCAGCTCCCCGGAACCGGCGGCTGGCAGTACTGGTCCACGGTCCGGGCGACCGTCACCGACCCGGACGCCCTGCTGACCGCCAAGAGCGCGACCTTCGTGTTCCACGCCCCGGCCGGACAGCAGTGGGTGTCGAACTTCGACTGGTACCAGTTCTCGCCGTACCCGGTCACCGCGTCCTCCTCGACCACGCTCGCCGCGCTCACCGCCGTCAACGCCACGTCCACCGGCGGAGGTTCGCTCCCGCTCAAGACCTCGTCCGGCATCTTCGAGAACGTGACGAACGGCGCCTGGGCGGCGTGGAAGGGCACCGGCCTCGACACCGGCGCGGACACCGTCGCCGTCAGCTACGACAAGCCGCAGACGCGCTCCGCGTCCGACTCGCACATCGAGCTGCGCCTCGGCGCGGCGGACGGCCCGAAGGCCGCCGACATCCCGCTCGACTACACCGGTTCGGGCTGGGGCACCCTCGCCACCACCACCGTCCGCCTCGACCCGGCCGTCTTCAAGGGCGTCCAGGACGTGTACGCGGTCTTCGCCTCCACCACTCAGACGTCCGCCCAGCCCTACGTGGCCAACGTCTACTCGCTGACCCTGGCGCAGGACGCCGCCGCCCCCGTGGCGGTCGACGCCACCGCCTTCCGCTCCCACAGCGGCGGCGGCCTCAAGAGCGAAGCCGTCGGCTGGAGCGGCGCCGGGTCCACCACGGACCTCGGCGGCACCTACGACGGCGCCTGGCTCGACTACGGGGACATCGCCTTCGGCTCCTCGGCGAAGAACACCGTCACCATCACCTACGCCAACAACTCCGCCCGGTGCGGCACCGGTTCGGCCGTCCAGATCTACCTGGACGCCTTCGACCCCGCCGCCCCCGGCACCCCGTACGCCACCGTCCCGCTGCCCGTCACCGGGAGCGCCTGGTCGTCGGGGGGCACGACGAGCCTCACACTGCCCGAGGGCATCACCGGCACCCACGGCCTCCACCTGCGCCTGGTGACCACCGCGGATTCCGCGCACCCGTACGTGGCGAACCTGGGCCGGATCACCTTCGACCACGTCGACACCCCCGTCGCGACGGACCCGTCCGCGCTGCGCACGGCGATCGAGCGGTACGAGGGACTCGCCGGTCAGGCGGACCGGTACGACACGATCGACTTCGGCGTGTACCGGCGTGAACTCGACGCGGCCCGCGCCTTGGTGGACGCCGACGACGCGACCCAGCTGGAGGTCGACACCCGTACCCGCAGCCTCACCCTCGCCGCGAACCAGCTGATCCCGCTCGCGAGGCTCACCCTGGAGGACCTGGTCGCGACCGCCTCGGCCCTGGAGAACACGCGCTACACCGACGCCTCCTGGACGGCGTTCACGCGCGCGCTCGCCGCGGCGAAGACGGCCGTGGCCGACACCACCGCCACGGACGCGACGCTCACCGCACGGTACGGCGCGCTCCGCGACGCCGTCTCGGGACTCCGCGCGAAGCCCACGTCGGCGCCGGCCGCGCCCGACGCGGTCTCGGCGAGCTCTTCCGGCAGCAGCGTCACCGTCGCCTGGTCCGCCCCCGCGGACGACGGCGGCTCGCCCGTCACCGGCTGGACCGTCACCCTCGACGACGGCCACCGGGCCGACATCGCCGACCCGGACAGCCGGAGCACCGTCTTCACCGGGCTGCCGTCCGGCCGGTCGTACACCGCGCGGGTCCGCGCGGTGAACGCGTACGGCACCTCGCGCCCCAGCGACGCCACCGCCCCGGTGGTGACCGCGGGCGGCAAGCCGCAGAAGCCCGCCGTCACCGGCGTGGTCACCCACGGCAAGCACACCCGGGTGACCTGGCATCCCGCCGCCGACGGTGGATTCCCCATCGTCGGCTACACCGTCCGCCTCGGCGACGGCACCACCGCGCAGCTCCCCGCCACGGCGGACACCGCGCTGCTCACCACGGACGGCACGGCGAAGGCGCAGACCGCCACGGTGACCGCCGTGACCCTGGCCGGCACCTCCGCCGACCCGGCCGCTACCCCCACCGCTCCGGCGACCGCCCCCTACGAGCCGTCCGCCTTCCCGGCGGCCACGCTCGACGCGAGCTACCCGTCGGACGAGTGGCCGACGACCGGCGACGGAAGCGATTACTTCCGCGATCTGCTCGACGGCTTCGCCGGCCTCCCCACCGGCATCCGCGGCGCCAACGCCAAGGTGCCCGCCGGTGCCCCGCTCACCGCCGAGAACGACCGGATCGCCGTCGCCATCAACAACGCGGCGACCCAGAAGGAGGTGGACCGCGCCGAGGTCGACGCGACGCACAGCGCCACCGCCACGATGGCCGACGGCCTCGGCTCCCGGCTCGGCACGCTCTACGCCGACGCCCTGAACGACGGCCGACTGCCCAAGACCAGCGCCCTGTTCTCCCGTGTCTCCTCGCAACTCGACGAGGTGGACCCGACGAAGAACTTCTACGCCTACCAACGCCCTTACGTGCGACTCGGGTTCGTCGGTGACGGCGGCGAGATCTACGAGTCGCAGGACGGTTCGTACGGCGGCCTGGCCACCAGCGGCTCCTACCCCAGCGGCCACACCTACGGCGGCTACGAGGCCGGGACCGTCCTCGCCACCCTCCTGCCGGAGCTGGCGCCGTCGATCCTCGCCCGCACCTCGGAGTACGGCAACAACCGCGTCATCCTCGGGTTCCACTACCCGCTGGACGTCATGGGCGGCCGGATGAGCGCCCAGGCCACCGTCGCCCACCGCTGGGCGGACCCCGCCTTCGCGGAACTGCTCGCCCAGGCCCACACCGAGATCGAGAACGTGCTGCTCGCCGCCTGCGAGAAGGAGGGATACGGCACCACCCTCACGGCCTGCGAGGGTGACGCGTACGCCGGTCTGAGCACCGCGCAGCAGGTCGACGTGTACACGCGCCGCCTGAGCTACGGCTTCTCCCAGGTGGGGAAGCCCGGCCAGGCGCTCCAGGCGCCCGCCGACGCGGCGGCCCTGCTGATCACCGCCTTCCCGGAGCTCACCACCGAACAGCGCACCCAGATCATCGAGCAGACCGCCACCGACTCCGGCTACCCGCTCGACCTCACCGGTGACGGCGGGGAGAGCTGGGAGCGGATCAACCTGGCCGCCGCCATGGCCGCGCAGGTGGTCGTCAACGCGGACGGTTCGGTCACCGTGACCAACTTCGCCGACGCCACCAGTGCGGCGATCGCCGACGCGAGCGCGATCACGGTCGGCGGCGTGGCCATCGACGGGTTCGACCCGAAGGTCTCCACGTACGTGGTGGACGTGGCGAAGGGCTCGAAGACCCCCGCCGTCACCGCCGTCCCGGGCCAGCCCGGCGCGAAGGTGAAGGTCACCGAGGGCAGCAGGATCCTCTCGTCCTCCGGCTCGAAGTTCACCACCCGCACGATCAAGGTGACGTCGGCCGACGGCGCGGTCACCCGGACCTACACGGTCGGGATCCGGTCCACCGACCGCGACCCGGGCCACTCCGGGTCCTCCGGCGGCTGGGGCCCCTCAGGCCCCTTCGGCTCCGGCTCCTCCGGCTCGCACGGTGGCGCTTGGTCGCCCTCCACGGACTGGTCGGAGCCGCTGCGCCTGCCCGGTCTGCGGTAGCGGCGGAACGCCCCCGCTGAACCGGTGGCGGGGGTGCGCCGCCCTCTGGGTGGCACCCCCTGTTACGGCCCTTGCGGGGGAACCCACGTGGTTCCCCCGCAAGGGCCGTCCGCGTTCCGGGAGAGTCGTCGTGCCCGGGGCGGTGGTCGTGGTGGAGAGCTTCAACCTTTGAACGGAAAAGCGCTCGAAGGAGATCGCGCCGGTGTCTTGTCGAACGCAGGGACCATCGACAAGCTGTGTGCATGACATCTCAGGTCTATACCTGACGATGCCCCGTCGGAGTTGCCCGAGCAGCCATGCGGAGGCACGCCCTTCCCCGGAGGTCGAACATATGCGCTTGAACTGGGCAAGACCCCAGCGCGGCGGGTGGTCGAAAGTACTCAGGCTGCTCCCCGTCGTCGCGGTCACGGCGGCGTTCACCGTCGGCGGGACGGCGACCGCGGAGGCGTCCGTACCGGCGCCGCCGTCGGGCTTCACCCTCACCTGGAGCGACGACTTCAACGGCGCGTCCGGCACCGGCATCGACCAGAGCCTGTGGAAGTACGACACCGGGCCGGGCAGCAACTTCGGCACCGGTGAGATCGAGACCATGACCAGCAGCACGTCGAACGTCTACTACGACGGCCAGAGCCACCTGGTGCTCCAGGCGCTGCACTCCGGCTCCGACCCGAGGGCCGGCTGGACCTCCGGCCGGGTGGAGACCCAGGCCGCCACCTTCGGCGCCCCGGCAGGCGGAGTCGTACGCATGGAGTCCGTCCTCCAGCAGCCCAACGTCACCACCGCCAACGGAGCCGGCTACTGGCCCGCGTTCTGGATGCTCGGCGCCCCGCTGCGCTCCGGTGTGACCTGGCCGAAGTCCGGCGAGATCGACATCATGGAGGACATCAACGGCCGCAGCTCCGTCTTCGGCGCCGTCCACTGCGGGGTCAGCCCGGGCGGGCCGTGCAACGAGGGGACCGGCATCACCTCCGGCGAACGCGCCTGTTCGGGCTGCCAGACCGGATTCCACAACTACGCGGTGGAAATAGACCGTTCGGTGTCCCCGGAGCAGGTCCGTTTCTACCTCGACGGCAACAACTACTACACGATCTACGCGAACCAGGTGGACGCGACGACCTGGGCCGACGCGATCGACCACCCCTTCTACATCATCTACGACCTGGCGATCGGCGGCGGCTTCCCCGACGCCTTCGGAGGCGGCCCGAACGCGGCCACGGTCTCCGGCGGCAAGCTGGTCATCGACTCGGTGGCCGTGTACAACAAGGCCCCCGGCTCGGGTGGCGGCAACACCGGCGGTTCGGTGACCGGCCAGACGATCGTCGGCCCCGGCGGCAAGTGCGTGGACGTCGCGGGTGACGACAACGGTGGCGACGGCACCGCCGTCCAGCTCTGGGACTGCCAGGCGTCGGCCAAGGACCAGCACTGGACCTGGAGCGGCCAGACCCTCCAGACCCTCGGCAAGTGCCTCGACATCGCGGGCGGCAACAGCGCGGCCGGCACCCAGCTCCAGCTCGCCACCTGCAACACCGGCGGCTACCAGTCCTGGGTGAAGCAGTCCGACGGCACCCTGAAGAACCCGACCAGCGGCCGGTGCATCGACTCCCCGAACGGCGCCACCGCCAACGGCACGCGCCTCCAGATCTGGGACTGCAACACCTCCGCCGCCCAGAAGTTCTCCATCGGCAGCTCCATCAAGGGCCCGGGCGGCAAGTGCGTGGACGTGGCCGGCGACGACACCGGCGGCGACGGCACCGCGGTCCAGCTGTGGGACTGCCAGTCCACCGCCAAGGACCAGCAGTGGACCTGGAGCGGCCAGACCCTCCAGACCCTCGGCAAGTGCCTCGACATCGCGGGCGGCAACAGCGCGGCCGGCACCCAGCTCCAGCTCGCCACCTGCAACGGCGGCGGCTACCAGAACTGGGTCGCCAACAGCAACGGCACGATGTCCAACCCGACCAGCGGCCGGTGCATCGACTCCCCGAACGGCGCCACCGCCAACGGCACCCGGCTCCAGATCTGGGACTGCAACACCTCCGCGGCGCAGAAGTTCGCGCTGGGGTAGAGGTTGGTTCGGTTCCGGTAGTGACTACGTGCATCGGCCCCGCATGGCATTGCGGGGCCGATGCACGCTTCAACGATGTACCTGCTGTCTGGCGGCCTTCATTGGGCCGAGGCTGAGCGTGTGCCGGGCGCGGTTATCCGGCGATCAATTCCGTAACGCTTCGGTGTACGGAGCTGCATCATGTGGCCAGGCCCGGTCCCTAATCGAAGAGCCTCGCGTGGTCCGTTCCGAGCCACTTGTCATGGGGGGCAACTGTAGGCGAAATGACTTCTGGATAGCGGTCCGCCAGGTATTCTTGTTGGACTTCCTCGCCCGATGCTCGGTCGAGAACGTTTTTAGTGCCACCCAACTTCATCTTCTTCAGTGTGCCGATGGTCTCGCCGGAGACGAGAGCGTTAAAGGCCTTAACCGCTTGGGCTGATTGCTGCACACTGTCTCGGCTGACCATGCCGCGGTTCACGCTGAGCATGGTGTTCGTATACATGGCCCGAGGGTCCCGCCCGACGAATTCACGGCTTGCGTCGCCGATCCCATCTAGGAACAAGTTCGCTACATGTTCCGGCCACACTTCCGTGATGACCTTGTATGCCACGATCAATCCAGTTGCACTGGAGTGGCACTGCTTACCCTTGCTCACCAGGCGGATGATCTGGTCCTCGGTCACTGGCCACTTCGGTACGAGTTCCTGGAGCTTCTCTGCGGTGAGCCGGCCGATGGTCCAGCGGGTCCATGAGTGCCCCGCCGCGCGGTTGGCGAGAATTTTGAGCGCCGCCGCGTAGACATTGGCGTTGGCCTGTTTCATTTCCGTAATCTGGGCGACGAAGTCGCCCGCAGTGCGGACACGTCCTCCATCGATGGCGGTGAAAGTGTCAGGAGTGAGGTTGTATGTCACCTGCGCGGTCACGGTCGTATTGGTCTCGATGATTGCAGCGGCTCGGTGCTGCCCGTCGATGAGGCAGCCGTGCCAATCGATAGCGAACCCTTGATGCGTGGTGCGAAACTCGCCATTGCGGAGAATGGTTTTGAACTTATCTACATTGGAGCGCTTCAAGGGGACGCGATTACACGTCCTCTTAGTCATCCAATTCGCGCACTTTTCGGGCGTCACCTCGATGGTTTCTGTGTACACGGGTGGGTTGTTTCCGTTTTGCCCGGTCATGGCGCTCTCCCCTCGTGCTGATACGGGCCCGTTCTCCTGGTCGTGACGAGACGGCCGTCTTACTTCTGGTCGGAGATTAGCGAGCGGTTGCAGTCGTGGTGCGCGGTGTCACGAATCGATCAATTGTGATCAGAGATTGCTACTTTCGTGGTTGAATTATTCCTACTCGCGATCAACTCTTGGTCCGGATCCGTGCAGCTCGCGAAGGCTTCTTCGGCATCGGGGCCCGTGCAGAGTCTCGACTGGATGGTGCTGCTCCTGGCCACCGTTCTTTGCGGCTAAGCGCGTTGGGCACCGCGCGAGAGCAGCCGCCTTTCCCTCTGCCTGCATGGCTCCTTCGGTTCAGCCCCGTGATCCACGTGTGCTAAGAACGCCTGTTCGCAGGTGGTGTGGTGTGGTGTCTGCTCTGTTCTGCGGGCGCCTGCTAAAGACCGGCACAATGTGCCCGTAGGTGGAGTGCTTCTTCTGTTCTCGTGTTCTCGCCCTGGCTGTGCGGGATGACCTGCAGGCTCAGGCCACTATGCCCGACCGTGGAGAGCCGTAATGTCGGCCGGGTTGTGCCGGGTTGTGCCGGGCTGGCCTCTGCCGAGGATTTGGGATGCGGACGATTCCCCGACCGAGTCGGGGCGGACCATCCGGAACGGGCGGTGAGCTGCTGCTGTTGCGAAAACCTGTCCGAGGCGCCTTGTGTGTGGGGCCTCTCCGACGGATCGGCGAGGGCAACTCCAGCCTCAACAGTGAGCCACACTGCGCGCCTACTGGGCGGCAGATGAGCTGTCCGTCAGGGGCTGCCACAGCGATTCCGGCGCCCGGTGGCGGGATCGCGGGATTGCGCAGAGATGGCAGACCGAGGCGTCAAGCCGTCCAACTCGTTCTGCAAGGCGGTCGGTCTGTCGCACCGGATGCGGCATAGTCGGAGGCCGGATTCAGACCCAGGGGAAGGAAGAGCCCGATGACTCTGGGGAGTCGTGAGACCTGGCCAGCGCCGGTCCTTGATCTCGGTGACCGTCTCATCGACAGGGCCGCGCCGAGTTGTGACTCCCGCTAAGAGCAGGGACGTTGTCAGTGGCGTGCGTCAGACTCGGAGCACGGTACACACCCGTGCCGGCTGTCTGCCCACGCACCGCACCCCCGCCCGCTAAGGGGTGTCCGCAATTCCTGGTGGGTGCGCGACGACAGCTACGGCACCTCGCCGCATTGTCGGAACGTCCGCATACGTCCAGTATGCGGACGCCCCTCCGCCTTGCGATGCACCGCATCTGACGCCGCGCACTGATCCACCACGAATTGCGGGACAACCCTTAGCCGGGAAGCCCGAGTTCCTTCAGATACGTGAGCCGGGCGTTTATCGCCGCTGAAAAGTGTCGCCAGTCGAGGCTATCCACCAGCTCCGTCGGCTTGGGCTTCTCGGCCGATGATGTGACGTAGCAGGCGGCGTCGTACAACTGCTCCGCCACGAGGCGTTCACAGAAGGTCCCGAAGCGGTCCTGGTAAGAGGTCTCGTGCCAGTGTGAGTCGATGGGCAGTGCGCCCTTGGCGATCCTGACCGGGTTCCGGGACTTCTGGTGGTCTTCCATGATGAAGAAGTAGCCGAGCCAGGGCTTCTCCTTCGGATACAGGTCGGCCAAGACTGCTCGGCGTAGGTCCACAGCGCTGCCGAGCGCCTCCTCGACCCTGTTGTTGTAGTTGTTGCCGAAGGAAGGGCCACCCAACGCCTTGAGCTCGAAGGCCGCGACGAGGACGCCTTCGTGAACGACCACCACGTCCCACTGCTTCTGTGGGCGGTAGTAGCCGGGAAGTTCGAGTCCTTGCTTCTTGGCGACCCGGATGCTCTCGGGCGGGTAGCCGGCTTCGAGGAAGAACTTCGACAGGAGGATCGCGATCGCGTCGAAGTGCTTGCCACCACGTACGGATCCAGCTGTACCGGCTCCGACAGCAGCCTTGATCGCAGACTGTTCGTCCTGAAGCTTCCTGGCGTCCCAGTAGGCCGCTATCGCATCCTCGAAATCCTGGCGGGTGACCGTCAAGATCCGTCCTCCTAGTCAGGCAGTTCGGCAAGTCCGTAGACGCGCAGGGCGGCCTCCGTGGCGGCCCTCACGTCTCGCTTATC
This sequence comes from Streptomyces sp. NPDC060184, assembly GCF_042728795.1. Lineage (NCBI taxonomy): Bacteria > Bacillati > Actinomycetota > Actinomycetes > Kitasatosporales > Streptomycetaceae > Streptomyces > Streptomyces sp. NPDC060184. The sequence goes on along the minus strand of NZ_JBHWYX010000001.1, from coordinate 80,169 downwards.
GAAAGCTGCGGCCAGGGCTTCTCGGTCGCGCTCGCTGATCGCTTCCGGGTCGGGGACCCGGATCTTGCGGAGGTACTGGGCCTGGAAGCGGAGGGTCCCCCCTCGCATCTTGACCGCGTACGCCTCCACGAATGCTTCCGCGACCTTGGAGAGCAGCAGACCACCCAGCACGCGCATGTCCCAGACGTCCGAGACGATGAAGTACAGGTTGTGGTGAGGGTACAGCCCGCCCTCATCGAGTACCGGATGGATCGTCAGCTTCATGTCCGGGAAGAGCAGCTTGGGCCGGCGGGCCAGTGTGGAATCGACCTTGTCGATGGTCTTGTACCAGCGGTGCGGCTGCTTGACCGCCACGTAGCGCTTGCGCAATGCGGCTTCGTGATCGTCGAGATACTTTGCGAGCCGGGGGTATGCGGCGAGGTCGACCAGATCGCCACTCGCAGACCAGGGGTTGACCAGGTAGGTGCCGCTCCAGTTGAGCGCGCCGCTCGTGGTGTCACGGACCATGGCCATAGGCAGCAGCCGGTCATCCTCGATCAACTTTTCGTCGCTGGTGAGGAAGACCTTGTCCGCCCCAGTGGCGACGCCAATGCCGACCCTGGTGCCGGTGCCGTCGTTCTCGAGAAGTTGGAAGCGCTCTGTCAGCTCCTCGAGCACGGCCAGCCGGGCGGGAGAGGCGCTCGGCCACGAGTCCTCGTCCGGGAACCAGTGCGGCATGCGAGCGGCCTGGAAGGCTTCCGTCGCGACCGTTTCAGTCCGATCACTCGTGTACCAGCGCGCGAAGTCGGTGGCTTGGGGAGCGTCGAAGGCTCGCGTGGTGTCTGCTGCCACGGCGGTGCCCTGGCCTCGATTGCTGATGAGCGTGATGGCCGGGTAGGCGGAAACCTGGTCGTCGAACGCGTCGACATCGTGCATGACGAGGGCCAAGTCCATGCTGAAGTTCTTGGCCACCAGTTGCCTCAGCCGCCGACCGTACTGGTTGCGCATCCAGCGGTCCGCGCAGATAAAGCCCAGCTGTCCGCCTGGCCCGAGGCTTCGGAGAGCGACTTCGAAGAAGCCGACGTAGATGTCTGCGCGACCGCCCATGGTGGTGCACGCGCGGCGGTAGACCGCCATCCTGTCCGCTGGGACGTCCTCCAGGCGGATGTAGGGCGGGTTGCCGACCACGTAGTCCGCGTGCTGGATCGCCTCGGGCTGGAGCAGGTAGTCCCCCCGCTCGATCCAGGACTCTGCTACCGACTGGGCTTCTGCTGGGTCCCAGCCATCGTCGACCAGGTGCTTCTCGACTACTTCGCGGCTTCTGTGGACGTTCCGCTCCAGCAGGTCGAGCGCACGTACGGCCCCGCGCGCATCACCGATGGGGCGGTTGTACTTGCGGCAGGACGCGCTGATCCGCGAGGCCACCGCTCCCAGAAACGCTCCCGAGCCGCAGGCCGGCTCAACAAGCTTCAAGTCGCAGAGGATCTTGTCCGAGGTGTAGCCCACGAGGTCGAGGATCATGTCGACGACCCAGCGCCGCGTGAACACCTCGCCGTGCTCCACGGCCTCCTCGGGGACCGAGGGAAGGGCGTGGAGGGCGGTGTCGAAGAACAGGGGAGTGGCCACATCTCGACACTACTCGGGAGGATTTCGGCCACGGGAGTTATCCACAGGGGCGGTCGCGCTGAACCGAGTGATTTGTTCTGTCTGCGGAGCAGCGGGATGAGGTCGACAGCCCTGTCGTTCTCGTGGCCAAGGAGAGCGCGCTTCGATTCGTCGACGTGAGGGCGCCTGCGACTGAGTAGTGCGCGTGCCAGCGACCGAGATGACGTGTCACCTTGGGGTAACTGAGACCAGAAGTGAGACCACGCAACGTCGAAGGGCCCCGCAGCAAGCTACGGGGCCCTTCGACGTATTGCCCGGTGAGAGCAATGGCGGAGGATACGAGATTCGAACTCGTGAGGGGTTGCCCCCAACACGCTTTCCAAGCGTGCGCCCTAGGCCACTAGGCGAATCCTCCGCCGCAAACAATACAAGACGTTGAGGGGTGCTCGCGAACACGTTCCCCGGAAGATCGTCGGAGCGGGGGGTCGCGGGCGGATCGGGGGAGCTCCGGACCCGGGCGGGTGGACCTGGAGGGGTGGGGATCGGCTAAGGTGGGCGTCAGCCCCTCACGTGGCGCTATCTGACTGAACTCCCCCAGGGCCGGAAGGCAGCAAGGGTAGGTTGGCTCTGGCGGGTGCGTGGGGGGCCCTTGTGTTTTCCGGGCCCTCGCGGCGGTCCGGTCCGTCCGCCCCCGGGGTGACCGGCCTCGGACGGGGTTCCTCGCGGGCCCGCTCGGGCGCTCGGGCATCGCCCCCGGCCGTCCGCCGCGCATGTGATCTACATCTCGTTGTTGGGGCCGCGCCCCGGTGTGACCAGGGTCCCCGGCCGGCGGGCCCCGATGCGGAGTCGGTTGTCGGTGCGTCCCGATAACCTCGTAACTGTGTCGTCCCTTGCGCTGTACCGCCGCTACCGCCCCGAGTCGTTCGCCGAGGTCATCGGTCAGGAGCATGTCACTGACCCGCTCCAGCAGGCCCTGCGGAACAACCGGGTCAATCACGCGTATCTGTTCAGCGGGCCGCGTGGTTGTGGAAAGACGACCAGCGCGCGCATCCTCGCCCGCTGCCTGAACTGCGAGCAGGGGCCGACGCCGACGCCGTGCGGGGAGTGCCAGTCCTGCCGGGACCTGGCGCGCAACGGCCCCGGTTCGATCGACGTCATCGAGATCGACGCGGCTTCGCACGGTGGCGTGGACGACGCCCGTGACCTGCGCGAGAAGGCGTTCTTCGGGCCGGCTTCCAGCCGCTACAAGATCTACATCATCGACGAGGCGCACATGGTCACCCCGGCAGGGTTCAACGCCCTGCTGAAGGTGGTCGAGGAGCCGCCGGAGCACCTCAAGTTCATCTTCGCGACGACCGAGCCCGAGAAGGTCATCGGCACGATCCGGTCGCGCACGCACCACTACCCGTTCCGGCTCGTCCCGCCCGGCACGCTCCGTTCGTACCTCGCGGAGGTCTGCGGCAAGGAGGACAGCGCGGTCGAGGACGGTGTGCTGCCGCTCGTCGTACGGGCCGGGGCCGGGTCCGTCCGTGACTCGATGTCCGTCATGGACCAGCTGCTGGCCGGTGCGGGCGACGATGGCGTGACGTACGCCATGGCGACCTCGCTGCTCGGTTACACGGACGGGTCGCTGCTCGACTCGATGGTGGACGCCTTCGCGGCCGGTGACGGTGCCGCGGCCTTCGAGGTCGTGGACCGGGTGATCGAGGGCGGCAACGACCCGCGCCGCTTCGTCGCCGACCTGCTGGAGCGCCTGCGCGACCTGGTGATCCTGGCGGCCGTGCCGGACGCCGGGGAGAAGGGGCTCATCGACGCCCCCGCCGACGTGGTGGAGCGGATGTCGGACCAGGCGTCCGTCTTCGGCGCCGCCGAGCTGAGCCGCGCCGCCGACCTCGTCAACCAGGGGCTGACGGAGATGCGGGGCGCGACCTCGCCGCGCCTCCAGGTGGAGCTGATCTGCGCCCGGGTGCTGCTGCCCGCCGCCTTCGACGACGAGCGGTCGTTCCAGGCGCGGCTGGACCGCCTGGAGCGCGGCGGCGCCTTCGCGGCGGCAGCGGGAGGAGGGGCGCAGGCCGTGCAGTCGTTCCAGCCCGCCCCGCCCGCCCTGGGGTACGTCCCCGGGCCCGAGGCGCACCCGCCGATGCCGGCCGCCCCCGCCGCCCCGTACAACCCGCCCGCCGCCGCACCGTACGCGGCGCCGCAGCAGGCCCCCGCACCGCAGGCCTCGCAGGCACCCGCGCCGCAGGCTCCCGCACCGGCCCCCGAGTACGGGCAGCAGCCCCCCGCCGAGGCACCGCCCGCGGCGCAGCGGCCCGGCGCCTGGCCCACCCCGGCCGCGGCCGGCGGCGGGGAGCAGGCCCGCCGTCCCGGTGGCTGGCCCACCGCCTCCGCCCCGGGTGCCGGGGCGCCGCGCCCCGCCGCCCCCGCTCCCGCCGCACCGGCCGCTCCCGCCCCCCAGGCGCCCGCTGCCGCACCGGCCGGGGGCCAGGACATGGCGCAGGGTGCCGGTCAGGTGCGCAGCATCTGGCCGGAGATCCTGGAGGCGGTGAAGAACCACCGCCGCTTCACCTGGATTCTGCTCAGCCAGAACGCCCAGGTCACCGGGTTCGACGGGACCACGCTCCAGATCGGTTTCGCCAACGCGGGCGCCCGTGACACGTTCGCGAGCAGCGGCAGCGAGGGAGTGCTGCGGCAGGCGCTGGCCGAGCGGTTCAACGCCCAGTGGCGCGTCGAGGCGATCGTCGATCCCTCCGGTGGCGGTGGCCAGCCGATGCAGGGCGGCGGACGCCCCGGCGGCGGCGCGCCCGCGTACCAGGCTCCGCCCCAGCAGTCGTACGAGCAGCGCCCGGCGCCCGCCGCGGCGCCCCAGCAGGCGTACCAGCCCCAGGCGGCCCCGCAATCCCCGCAGTCCCCGCCGCAGCAGTCCCAGCAGACCCCGCAGTCCTACGGCGGGCAGACGCCGGGCGGCTCCGGGCCCGCGTCCGCGGCGTACGAGCGGTCCGCGCCCGAGCCGGTGCACACGGTCGCGCCGGAGGACGACATCCCGGAGGAAGACGATCCGGACCTCGTCGACTCGGCGCTCTCCGGGCACGAGCTGATCGTCCGCGAACTCGGTGCCACGGTCGTGGAGGAGTTCACCAACGAGTAGCGGGGACCGCCGCGTTCCGGCCCCGGGAGGATTCCCGGGCCCCGGGGCCCCGGCGTCCACGGACCGGAGGCCGTCGAGGCGTCCGGCCCCCGGCGGCTAGGCTGCACCCGTGAAGGTCCTCGTCATCGGCGGCGGCGCCCGCGAACACGCCCTGTGCCGCTCTCTTTCCCTCGACCCCGAGGTCACCGCTCTGTACTGCGCTCCCGGCAACGCCGGTATCGCGGAGGTGGCCGAACTGCGCCCGGTGGACGCGCTCGACGGTGACGCCGTCGCGCGTCTCGCCACCGAACTGGGTGCCGGGCTGGTGGTCGTCGGCCCGGAGGCGCCGCTCGTCGCCGGGGTCGCCGACGCCGTGCGCGCGGCCGGCATCCCCTGCTTCGGACCGTCCGGTGAGGCGGCGCAGCTCGAAGGCTCCAAGGCGTTCGCGAAGGACGTCATGGCCGGAGCCGGCGTCCCGACCGCCCGGAGTTACGTCTGCACCACCGCCGAGGAGATCGACACCGCGCTCGACGCCTTCGGTGCCCCGTACGTCGTCAAGGACGACGGGCTGGCCGCCGGCAAGGGTGTCGTCGTCACCGACGACATCGAGGCGGCCCGCGCCCACGCGCTCGCCTGCGACCGGGTGGTCATCGAGGAGTTCCTCGACGGCCCCGAGGTGAGCCTCTTCGCGATCACCGACGGCACCACGGTGGTGCCGCTCCAGCCCGCCCAGGACTTCAAGCGCGCCCTCGACGGCGACGAGGGCCCGAACACCGGTGGCATGGGTGCCTACTCCCCGCTGCCGTGGGCGGACCCGAAGCTGGTCGACGAGGTCCTGGAGACGGTTCTCCAGCCCACCGTCGACGAGCTGCGCCGACGCGGTACGCCGTTCTCCGGCCTCCTCTACGCGGGCCTCGCGCTGACCTCGCGCGGCGTGCGCGTCATCGAGTTCAACGCGCGCTTCGGCGACCCGGAGACCCAGGTGGTCCTGGCCCGTCTGCGGACCCCGCTCGCCGGTCTGCTGCTCGCCTCCGCCAACGGCACGCTGGACGAGGTGCCGCCGCTGAACTGGCTCGACGACGCCGCCGTCACCGTGGTCATCGCCTCGCACAACTACCCGGACACCCCGCGTACGGGCGACCCGATCGACGGTCTCGCCGACGTGGCGGCCGAGGACGCCCCGCACGCGTACGTCCTGCACGCCGGTACGAAGGCGGACGGGCGCACGGTCCTGAGCGCGGGCGGCCGGGTCCTCTCGGTGACCGCGACCGGACCGGACCTCGGCAAGGCCCGCGAGCGCGCGTACACGGCCCTCGGCCGCATCCGGCTCGACGGTTCCCAGCACCGTACGGACATCGCGCTGAAGGCAGCCGAGGACGCCGCTGCCGGGGCCTGACCCTCCCGTTCCACCCGGTTACGAGTCCCACCCTGTACGACCCAGTGGCGGCCGAGCGCGACAGCTCGGCCGCCACTGGCGTATCCGCAGGCCCCCGCCACCCGCACCCGCGGAGGTGTGGCGCCCGCGCCGCCCCCGCGCCGCGGCGCACGGACCGCACCCGCACTGCCCCCGCCCCCGCGGACGTATCGCACCCGCACCGGCCCGGCATCCGCTTCACACCGACACCCCCCGTCCGCCCCCGTCCGCACCACCTGCCCCGTCCGCACCACCCGACCAGCTCCGCCCTTACGCTCCGTGCGCCGGAGCACGCCCCCGCGTATGCGCTGCGTGCGCGGGGGAGGGGATTGCCCATCTGCGGCGATAAGTCAGCAGCTTTACCCAAAGCCATTCCATCGGGTGACGGCTGGGCCATCCGGATGACGGCCGCGAAACCCCCAACTAGGGTGCGGCGCAAGGATTCCGGCACTTGGCCCACTGACATTGCGATGTCCGAGGGCGGTGCCACAGTGGGGGAGTGAGCAACGCCGTCGCGGGGGCAGAGGGGGTGACTTCCGGTCGTGTCCGGTACGGAGACTGGTGAGGACCTGGGCATGCGGGCCGCCCGGGCGCGGGCCCTCGCGCTGCTGCGCATCCGCAGCCGTGCGGTGGCGCTGGCGATCCTGCCCGCGGCGGTGGCCGTGGTCATGATCGCCGCCACCGCGCAGGGACGTTTGTCCGGCGTCGGCTGGAACACCGCCCGCTGGGTGGTGGGCGCGACGGCCGTCGTCTTCCTGGTGCTGGCCGCGGGGGTGGCCGTCACCGTCGCGCGGGCCCGGCCGGCGCTCAGTCCGACCGTCGCCGTGGACGAGAAGTCGGCCCCCGACCTCTACCGGCTCGTCCGCGAGCTCGCCGACCGCATGGACGTGCCCGCGCCCTCGGCGATAGCGCTCACCCCCGACTGCGACAGCTGGCTGGAGGACCGTACCCACCCCTCCGCGCGGACCGGCCGTTCCCCCGAGGAGCCGGCCGGTGACCGGCGCGACCGCGAGCGGGCGGCGCCGGTGCTGGTCATCGGGTCGCCGTTCCTCTGGTGGATGCGCGTCGGTGAGCTGCGCGCGGTACTCGCCCCCGTCGTCGCCGGTACGGGCCTCGCGGCGCATCCCGACATAGCCGCCGCCCGGCGGTTCGTCCGAGGGCTGGACGGAGTCGTCGCGGACGCCGGGGGCCCCCGCCCCGGGCCCGCGCGGTCAAACGTTTCGCTGGTCGGTGTGTCCGGCCGGATGTCCCGCGCCTTCACCGGCTGGGCCGCCCGGCTGCTGCTCCGCAGCTGTCGCGGGCACGCCGCCGAGATGGAGCGGTGCGTCGCGCTCTCCGCCTCGCTGCGCGCCCAGGGTGTGGACTACGGGGTGCGCGCCGTCGCCCAGGAGCAGGTCGGGCTCGTCTACGCGGGCTGGGACCGGCTGCTGACCCGTGTCGCGCTGCCCGCCTGGCGGATGGGGCGGTGGCCCGCGCGGCTGGACGCGGGGGTGGTCTCCGCGCTCACCGAGCTGTCCCGGCGCGACCGGCTCGCGGAGGGTTTCGCCGCGCGCCTGGGCGAACGCCCCGCCTGCGACCTCCTCGAAGAGCCCGGTCTGGCCGACGAGGCGGCGTCCCTGCTCGCCGCGCGGCTCTTCCACGGCGGCCCGGCCCGGGGCGGCGAGTGGTCGCCGGTCGACTGGCAGCGGTACCCGGAGGAGGTCGTCGACCGGAAGTGGCGTGCGGAGGCGGCGCGGCTGCACGGCGTCATGGACGCCCTCGGCACCGCGGCCCCCGGTCCGGCCGCGCCCGCTCCCGCCGGGCCCACCGCCCCGCGCCCCTCGGCCGTACGGACCGCCGAGGCCGGAGCGCCCACGCTGGCCCGGGTCATCGACCACATCGCGGGCCGGGGCGGCGGCGAGGAGCTCGCAGCCGCCGTCGGAGCGGCCGTCGCCCGCGAGGAAGCCGCGGAGGCCGCCGCCCGGGCCGAGGCGGAGTCACCCGCCACCGGTACGGCCGACGGCGCGGCGACCTCCCCCGCCGACGCCACTTCGGCGACCCCCACGGCGAACGGCACGGCGGCGGCCGGTACGGCGGGCCGCGGGGCGGCCGGCGGCGGCCAGGCGGCCGTGGATCCGCTCGACCTCTGGGGCCCCGGCCCCCTCCCGCTCTTCCCGCTCCAGCCGCCCCGTACGGGCACGGAGCTGCTCGCCGACCACGTCACGGCCATGGTCTGCTGCGCGGCCGTGGACACGGCCGGGGCGGCGCCGGGCCTCGACTGGCTGGACGGCCCCGCGCTGCTGGTCGACGGGGCGCGCCGGACGGATCTGGGTACCCCGGTGCTGAGCCTGGTGGAGGACGGCGACGCGGAGCCGCTGCGCTCCTGGCTGTCCGAGCTGGGCATCCGGGAGGACAAGCCGGTCCGCCTGGTCTGACCGCGACGGGCGCCGCGCCCGCGCAAGCCGCCACCCCGGGCACGCACACGGCCCCGGGCACGCACACGGTCCACACGGTCCCGGGAACGCACACGGCCCCGCGTCTCGGGGCCTGCCACCAGCGAGACACGCGCCCCACCCCGCACCACGTACCCCGCCCCGGCGCTCGGGCTCGTACGCGCGCCCCGTGCGGAGCCAACACGCCCCCTGAATACGGAAATGTGTCCCGGTCCGCCGCAACGGGCCCTCCGTATACGGAAATATGGCACCGTGTACGCACTCGGTCCGCGCAAGCGGGGCCGACGGGGTGCTGTCCCGTGCCCCGCGCACGCGCCCTCGCCCGGCGCACGCCGCCTTCCGCGCGCTCGCGCGGACCTCGGTACGGGCCCAATACCCAGAAGGGTAGGTTCCGTTCACGTCAATTCACGACGAACGGTGACGAGCCGCATGCGTTATGTGATGTGCTGGGATCGGCCCTGACACAGGGCGCACCAGAGTGGTACGGGGGACGTGAGGGAGGGGCCGGTCATGGGGGCGGAGCACAGTCGCCGATGGGAGTCGGGTGCCCTCGCGCACGCCGTGAGCGATCCGTTCGGGCAGGGCCCACTGCCCTGGCTGCGCAACAGCGAGAACTACCTCAACGACACGGGGCAGGTGGTCCCCTGGTACGCCGATCCCGAGCTGGGGCGCAGCGGCGGCGGCCCGCGCACCGCCGATGACGTGCACCGACAGGTGAAGGGTTTCGCGTCGCCCGGGGCGGCGGCGCCCGGTGAGGCCATCGACTTCCACATCACGGTGGACCCGCCCCAGCCGTTCTACGTCGACATCTACCGCATCGGTCACTACGACGGCGACGGCGCCCGGAAGATCACCACCATCCCGCGCCAGTCGGGCATCGTGCAGCCCCCTCCGCTCGCCGCCGACAAGACTGTTTCCTGCCACCATTGGTGGCTTTCCTGGCGGCTCCAGATCCCGGCGCAGTGGGCGGTGGGTGCTTATGTCGCCGTGTTGACGACCGTCGACGGACACCGTTCGCACGTGCCGTTCACGGTCCGGGACGACCACCCGGCCGATCTGCTGCTGCTGCTCCCGGACATCACGTGGCAGGCGTACAACCTCTATCCCGAGGACGGCGTGACGGGCGCCAGCCTGTACCACGCGTGGGACGAGAAGGGCGGGCTGCTGGGCGAGGAGGAGGCCGCGGTGACGGTCTCCTTCGACCGCCCGTACGCGGGTGCCGGGCTGCCGCTCCACGTCGGCCACGCCTACGACTTCATCCGCTGGGCCGAGCGGTACGACTACAGCCTCGCCTACGCGGACGCCCGGGACCTGCACGCGGGGCGCGTCGACCCGGGCCGGTACCGGGGCCTGGTCTTCCCCGGCCACGACGAGTACTGGTCGGTCCCGATGCGGCGCACCGCGGAGCTGGCGCGGGACACCGGGACCTCGCTGGTCTTCCTGTCGGCCAACACCATGTACTGGCAGGTGTCGCTCTCCCCGTCCGCCTCCGGGGTGCCCGACCGCCTCCTGACCTGCCGCAAACGCCAGGGTCCGGGGAAGGCCGCGCTCTGGCGGGAGATCGACAGGCCGGAGCAGTTGCTGCTCGGCATCCAGTACGCGGGCCGGGTGCCCGAGCCCTCGCCGCTGATCGTGCGCAACGCCGACCACTGGCTCTGGCGGGGCACCGGCGCGCAGGAGGGCGAGGAGATCGCCGGTCTGGTGGCGGGCGAGGCCGACCGCTACTACCCGCGTACCGCGCTGCCGGAGCACGAGGACCGCATCCTGCTCGCGCATTCGCCGTACGAGGACTCCGAAGGCGCCCGGCGCCACCAGGAGACCTCGCTCTACCAGGCGCCGTCCGGGGCTCTCGTCTTCGCCTCCGGGACATTCGCCTGGTCGCCGGCGCTGGACCGTCCCGGGCACACCGACGAACGCATCCAGCAGGCCACGGCCAACCTCCTGAACCGGATCTGCAAGCGCGACTGACCCGGCGGCCGGTACGGCTGACCCCGCGGGCCGGCGCGACTGGCCCCTGCGGCCGACGCGACTGCCCGCTCCTTGCCGGCGCGACTGACCCCGCGGCCAGGGCGGTCCGCAGGTGGGCGCCGGGCCGGTGCGGGTGTCGCCGCCCCGGTGCGCGTACCCCGCCGGACCGCCCCACGCGGCGGGGTGGCGGCGGCATACGGGACAATCGGAACCGCGACCCTTGGATCAACCTACGCGGAGGCAGCGTGTCCGGTTTCGTAGAAAAGCCCGAGCCCGTCCAGGTTCCGGGCCTCACCCACCTGCACACCGGCAAGGTGCGTGAGCTGTACCGGAACGAGGCGGGTGACCTCGTCATGGTCGCCAGCGACCGCATCTCCGCGTACGACTGGGTGCTGCCGACCGAGATCCCCGACAAGGGCCGGGTGCTTACCGCGCTGTCGCTGTGGTGGTTCGACCAGCTCGGCGACCTGGTGCCGAACCACGTCATCTCCACCGAGGTGCCGGCCGGTGCCCCCGCCGACTGGGAGGGCCGCACGACGATCTGCCGTTCGCTGCGGATGGTCCCGGTCGAGTGCGTGGCTCGCGGCTACCTGACCGGCTCCGGTCTCGTCGAGTACGACGCCTCCCGCACGGTCTGCGGCATCGGCCTCCCCGAAGGGCTCGTCGACGGCTCCGAACTGCCGGGCCCGATCTTCACCCCGGCGACGAAGGCGGCCGTGGGCGACCACGACGAGAACGTCAGCTACGAGGCGGTCGCGCACACCGTCGGCGCCGAGACGGCCACCCGGCTGCGGCAGTTGACGCTCGACGTGTACCGGCACGCCCGGGACATCGCGCACGGGCGCGGGCTCATCCTGGCCGACACCAAGTTCGAGTTCGGTTACGCGACCGGCGCGGACGGTGCCGAAGAGCTGATCATCGGCGACGAGGTGCTGACCCCGGACTCCTCGCGCTTCTGGCCGCTCGCCGAGTGGGAGCCGGGCCATGCCCAGCCCTCGTACGACAAGCAGTTCGTCCGCGACTGGCTTACCTCGCCGGCCTCCGGCTGGGACCGCAGGAGCGAAACCCCGCCGCCCCCGCTGCCGCAGCAGGTGGTCGACGCGACCCGCGCCAAGTACATCGAGGCGTACGAGCGTCTGACCGGCCTCAGCTGGAAGTAGCCGCCCAGCGGTCCACCACGCACCCTGCCGCCGCCCCCGCCACGAGGGGGCGGCGGCAGCGCGTTCCCCGCGACAGGTTTCCCGCAGCGCGTCTCCCCTGGAAGGGAGTACGGCTCCGAGGGGCGTCCGGACACGAAGAAGGCCCCGGTCACGAGGACCGGGGCCTTCTCACGTGGAGCGAACGACGAGGTTCGAACTCGCGACCTCAACCTTGGCAAGGTTGCGCTCTACCAGCTGAGCTACGTTCGCATCTGCGCCTGAGCGCGATGACAACTATACCCATCCCTGAGCCCGAGCGAAACGCACTGCCGCGTGACGGTTCTCCACGCCCAGTTTGGAGACCGCCGAGGAGAGGTAGTTGCGGACCGTTCCGGGGGAGAGCGAAGCCCGCGCGGCGATCTCCGCCACGGGGGCGCCGTCCGCCGCCAGTTCCAGTACTTCGGCTTCCCGGGCGGTCAGCGGCGAGTCCCCGGCGGAGATCGCGTCGGCGGCCAACTCCGGGTCCACGTAACGGTTTCCGCCGTGCACGATCCGGATGATCTCGGCCAGTCGACGGGCGCTGAGCGTCTTGGGCACGAAGGCCCGCACCCCGGCGTTCAGTGCGCGTTTCAGGTGCCCGGGGCGGCCGTGGCTCGTCACGATCATGGTGCGGCAGCCGGGCAGTTCGGCCCGGAGGGATGTGGCCACGCTCACACCGTCCGTGCCCGGCATCTGGAGATCGAGGACCGCGACGTCCGGCCGGTGGGCCAGGGCCATGGCGAGCGCTTCCGGCCCGGTCGCCGCCTCCGCGACCACCACGAAGTCGTCCTCCAGCGCGAGCAGCGCGGCGAGGGCACCCCGGATCAGATGTTCGTCGTCGGCGAGCAGCAGACGCACCGGCGGGGATATGCCGGCGTCAGCGGGTCCGGGTCCGGGTCCGGGTGCGGCGGTCAACGGTCCTCCACGAGTTCCGGCTCGCACACGGTGAGCGAGCCCTCCGACACCGACAAGTCCCCCGCTACCGACAAGTCCTCCGCCACCGGCACGTCCCCCGCCACCGGCACGTCCGCCTTCAGCGGCACGTCCACCGGCACCGTGGCGGTGAGCCGGAAGACCCCGTCCCCGGCCGGTCCCGCCTCCAGCGAGCCACCGAGCGCGGCGAGCCGCTCCCGCAGTCCGGGCAGGCCGGAGCCCCCGGAGGCAGGGCCGGGGCCGGGCTCCGGGGCGGCGGCCACCCCGTCGTTCTCCACCGTCAGCCGCACGGACCTCTTCTGTGCCGTGAGCCGGATCACCGCCAGCCGGATCACGCAGCGGCGCGGGTCGCCGTGGCGCAGCACGTTGGTGGTCGCCTCGCGCACCACCCAGCCGAGCGCCGACCCGGCGGCGGCGGGCAGCCCCGCCGCCGCCCGGTCCTCCTCGATCGCGCAGTCGATGCCGGCCGACCGCAACACCGCCTGCGCCCCGTGGAGTTCGGCGCGCAGATCCGCTTCCCGGTAGCCGCGCACGACCTCGCGGACCTCCTGCTGGGAGGCGCGGGCGATCCGCTGGACCTCGACCATCTGGTCCACGGCCGAGGGCTTTCCACGCCGGGCGAGTTCGACGGCGAGCTCGCTCTTCAGCGCGATCACCGCGAGGTTGCGGCCCAGCACGTCGTGCATGTCCCGGCCGAACCGGAGCCGTTCCTCCGCCACCGCGAGCCGGGCCTGAAGGTCGCGGGCCTCCTCCGCCTGCCACATCACGCTCAGGCTCCACGCGGAGGGCCGTACCGCCAGCAGCATCAGGAGCCCGCTGAGCAGCCCCGCGCCCGCCACCCCGGCCAGCGTCCCGCCGCGCACCCCGGCCGACGCGAAGAGCCCGGCGCTCACCGCCGCGTACGCCAGGCAGTGCAGCAGAAAGGTCCGGACCGGCACGAGGAGGACGTAGGGGGTGACGAAGGCGACCGGCAGGTCGAGGGCGAACATCGCCAGCCCGTCGCCGTCGATCCCGTGCGCGGCGGCCAGCACCACGAGCAGCCCCAGCCCGGCGGCGAGCAGCACCACCGGGACGGCCAGGCCGCGGGCGGGGAAGGCACCCCGGCCCAGGTAGGAGCGGTGAGCGGGGGGCAGGATCCGGTGCAGGTACGCGCACTGGGCGGCGCAGACCAGGGTGAACAGACCGCCCAGCGTCCAGGGCAGCGGATCGTGGCGCAGATCCGTGGCGAGCGGGGCGATCCCCCAGGTGAGGAGGAAGAACCAGGGCATCGTCTCCAGGGTCGCCCGCTGGTAGAGGTCGATGCGCTGGAGCCGGCCGCGTCCCTGCCAGCGGCGCCGCCACTCCCTCGTACGCCGGATCACCGTTTCTCCGTCCCCCTCGCCGTCGGCGCCGTGGTTCAGCGCCGCGGGTCCCATCGGAACCACCTCCGCCCAGCAAACACGGCGAACCCGGTCCAGGCCAGAGCCGCGACCGCCGCGCGCGCCAGCGCCCCGGCGGACTCGCCGCCCAGCCATCCGGCGCGGACCAGGGTCATCACCCCGGTCAGCGGCAGCAGTTGGCAGGCGGCGGCGAGGCGATCCGGGAGGACGGCGAGCGGGACGAAGAGCCCCGAACCCATCCCGGAGACGAGGAAGAACGGCAGAGTGGTGAGCTGCGCGGTCTGCACCGTGCGCGTACCGGCCGAGGTGAGCGCCGCGAGCCCGGCGAGCAGGACGCAGCCGAGCAGCAGCCCCGCCACCAGCAGGGCGGGACGCTCCGGCGCCCCCAGCCCCAGCGCGGCCCCGCCGACCGCCACGATCAGCGCGCTCTGCGCCAGCAGCAGGAGGGCCGCGGGCAGCGCCGTCCCGCCGAGGATCTCCAGGTCCCGGATCTCTCCGGTCCGCAGCCGCTTCAGCACCAGCTCCTCGCGCCGGGCGACGTACGTGGAGACGAGGTTCATGTGGACGACCTGGATCAGCGCCGCCCCGATCCCGCCCGTCAGCGCGGCCCCGGCGACGGACATTCCGGCGGGGCCGAGATCGACCCGGTCGAGAGAGGACTTGAGGGCGACCGTCATCGCCAGGGGCATGAGCAGGGCGACGAAGACCGCCGTCCTGTTCCGGGCGAGCAGGGTCAGTTCGGCGCGGGCGAGGGCGTACAGCCTCCGCACCGTCGTGGTGCCGGTCGTGGGGCGGGCCGTGGAGGTGCCCGCCGCCGTGGTGACGCTCATGCCGCCGCCCCCTGCGTCCACCGCGCCCCGGCCCCTGTCCCGCCCTCGGGCACCGTGCTCCCGGGGAACTCCCCGTCCCCGGGGGCGCCGCCGCTCCCGGTGCGCGCGATCTCCAGGAACGCCTCCTCCAGCGAACCGGACCGGGCGTCGAGCCCGTCGAGGACGACGCCCTCCCCGGCCGCCCAGCCGAGGAGGGCGTGCAGAGATTCCTGGAGGGCGCGGGTGCGGATCTCGATCCGCCCGCCCGCTGCCGCCCCTCCCCGGCCACGCAGACCCGCCGGCAGCCGGTCGGCCGGGACACCCTCGGGCAGGTGGAACCGGATGCGGGCCGGTTGGCCGGCCGTGACCTCGGCCGTCGTCCCGGAGGCCACGATCCGGCCCCCGTGCATGATCGCCAGCCGGTCCGCGAGGGCCTCGGCCTCCTCCAGGTGATGGGTGGTCAGCAGCACGGTGGTGCCGCCGTCCCGCAGGGCCCTGACGAGCTCCCAGGTGTCGCGCCGGCCCTCCGCGTCGAGCCCGGTCGTCGGCTCGTCCAGGAAGAGGACCTCCGGCCGGGCGACGAGCGCCAGCCCCAGGTCGAGGCGCCGCCGCTCACCCCCCGAGAGCTGCTTGACGCGGACCCGGGCACGGCCGGTCAGCCCCACCCGCTCCAGCACCTCCCCGACGGGCCGGGCACCGCTGGTGCACGCGGCCCACATCCGTACGGTCTCGGTCACCGTCAGGTCGGACGGGAAGCCGCCCTCCTGGAGCATCACCCCGGTCCGGGGCCGGACGGCGGCCCGCTCGCGGAACGGATCGTGGCCGAGGACGCGCACGGTCCCGGCGTCCGGCACCGCGAGCCCTTCCAGCAGCTCCACCGTGGAGGTCTTCCCGGCACCGTTGGTGCCGAGCAGCGCGAAGAGTTCCCCGCGCGGTACGGAGAAGGAGATCCCGGCGACGGCCTCGAAGCCGCCCGCGTACCGCCGTCGCACCGCGCGGGCCTCGATCACCGGCGTACCGGCAGGGCCTGGTTCGCCGCCATGGGCGTCACTGGTCATGCATCCAGGCTGGCCGGGGCCGGAGCCCGGCGGCAGTGCGAGCCGTCACCATCCCGCATGACATCCGTCATGACGGACACGGCTGCCGACCCCGCCGGACCGGAGCCCGAAAAAATCAGTGCCGGCGGAAAGAAGTCCCCGGCCCCGCCCCGCACACGCATCCCGTGCACGCATCCCGCGCACGCATCCCGTGCACACGAAAAAGACCCCGGTCGAAAACGACCGGGGTCTTTCCTCTGGAGCGGACGACCAGGTTCGAACTGGCGACCTCAACCTTGGCAAGGTTGCGCTCTACCAACTGAGCTACGTCCGCATTGCCTCCGCTCGGCTTTCACCGGGCGGCGCGAGCACCACTCTACCCGATCCACCGGAGTGGTCGGAAAGCGATGCAGAGCGGGTGACAGGAATCGCACACTGCGCCTCCCCCCTGGAAGGGGGGTGTTCTACTACTGAACTACACCCGCACGCTGCTGTGGTTGGGGCCTTTCGGCCTTGCCCCTTGGCGTGATCCAGACTCTATCCGAACTGCGGGGGTGGAGCGCAAGTCGGCTCCCCCGCGGATGTCGCGGCGAGGCTGCGTGCGAGCCGTCCCGGAGCTCGCCGCGGACCTCCGGGTGCCGCCGCCGGGTCCCGCCCGGTGCTCAACTCGCTTGTTCGAAAGCTTCGTAGACCTTCTTCGGGATGCGTCCCCTGGCCGGCACGTCCATCTGGTGCGACCGCGCCCAGGCGCGGACGGCCGCCGGGTCGGGGGCGAGGGAGGTGTGGCGGTAGGAAACGGGGGTCTTGCCGTGCTTTCCGGCTTTTGTCTGCTTTCGACCGGCTGCCACGTACGGCGCCAGGGTCTTCCGCAGCTTTTTCGCGTTGACGGGATTGAGATCGATCTCGTAGGACTTCCCGTCGATGGCGAAAGTGACCGTTTCCGCCGCCTGTCCCCCGTCGATGTCGTCGGAGAGCGTGACCACTACGCGTTGCGCCACGGATATCGGTCCTTTCCTGCGGCGTCCGCTCGTCTTGACGTGCGCGGACGCCGGCCTTCCGGCTGCCTGGGGTTCTCAACTGTCGGATCGGGCCGGGCCCGCGGGCCCCGGGCTCGATTCCGAGGCGTCGGTGTTCCGGTGTTCTTCGAGCCGCGATGCTTTCCTTGGTAATCATTTGTACAGCGGTGGTACGGCATTGTGAAGCCCGCCCAATTGTTTCGCGTGTCCGTCCGCAATCGGTACTGGTTTTTTCCGCGGGCTTTTCCCGGGGCCGGTGGTGATCGATATCCGCACGTGATCCGCAGATCCTTGTCTACCCGCGTAGAAATTTCCGGCAGGTACGCTGGCAGGACCCGCCGGGGTCTGGGGAACCCCCCGGAGACCCAGCCGCACCACACCATTGGGAGTGCCAGTGGCACGCGTCGTAGTCGACGTCATGCTCAAGCCGGAGATCCTCGACCCGCAGGGACAGGCGGTGCAGCGCGCACTGCCCCGTCTCGGCTTCGAGGGAATCGCCGACGTTCGCCAGGGGAAGCGTTTCGAGCTTCAGGTCGAAGGGCCGGTCGACGACGCCGCCCTGGCCCGGATCAACGAACTCGCCGAGACCTTCCTCGCGAACACCGTCATCGAGGACTTCGTCGTGAAGGTGGAGTCCGAGGAGGCCGCGAAGTGACCGCTCGTATCGGCGTCGTCACTTTCCCCGGCACGCTCGACGACAAGGACGCGCTGCGCGCGGTCCGCGTCGCGGGGGCCGAACCCGTATCGCTGTGGCACCGCGACAAGGACCTGCACCAGGTCGACGCGGTCGTCCTCGCGGGCGGCTTCTCCTACGGCGACTACCTGCGGGCCGGAGCCATCTCCCGCTTCTCGCCGGTGATGGAGACCATCATCGAGCAGGCGAAGGCGGGCATGCCGGTCCTCGGCATCTGCAACGGCTTCCAGATCCTGACCGAGGCGCACCTGCTGCCCGGCGCGATGCTGCGCAACAACCACCTCCACTTCATCTGCCGCGACCAGAAGCTGCGGGTGGAGAACACGGGGACCGCCTGGACCGCGGACTACGCGGACGGCCAGGAGATCTCCGTACCGCTGAAGAACATGGACGGCCGGTACACCGCCGACGAGCGCACGCTCGACGAGCTGGAGGCCGAGGGCCGCGTCGCGTTCCGCTACGTCGACGTGAACCCCAACGGCTCGCTCCGTGACATCGCCGGCATCAGCAACGCCGCCGGCAACGTCGTCGGCCTCATGCCCCACCCCGAGCACGCGGTCGAGCCGCTGATCGGCACCGGCGGCACGGACGGCCTCGGTTTCTTCACCTCGATCATCAAGAAGCTGGTCAACGCATGAGCCTGGATACGGTCAAGCACGCGGCCGAGACCCCGGACGCCGAACAGCCCTGGAAGGAACTCGGCCTCAAGGAGGACGAGTACGCCCGCATCCGCGAGATCCTGGGCCGCCGTCCCACCGGCGCCGAGCTCGCCATGTACTCCGTGATGTGGTCCGAGCACTGCTCCTACAAGAGCAGCAAGGTCCACCTCAAGCAGTTCGGCGAGAAGGTCCCCGCCAACGACGCGATGCTCGTCGGCATCGGCGAGAACGCCGGTGTGGTCGACGTCGGCCAGGGTTACGCGGTCACCTTCAAGGTCGAGTCGCACAACCACCCGTCGTACATCGAGCCCTACCAGGGCGCGGCGACCGGCGTCGGCGGCATCGTCCGCGACATCCTCGCCATGGGTGCCCGCCCGATCGCGGTCGTCGACCCGCTGCGCTTCGGCGCGGCCGACCACCCCGACACCAAGCGCGTCCTGCCGGGCGTCGTCGCGGGCATCGGCGGCTACGGCAACTGCCTCGGCCTGCCGAACATCGGCGGCGAGGTCGTCTTCGACGCCTGCTACCAGGGCAACCCGCTCGTCAACGCCGGCTGCATCGGCGTGATGAAGCACGAGGACATCCACCTCGCCCAGGCCTCCGGCCCCGGCAACAAGGTCATCCTCTACGGTGCCCGCACCGGTGGCGACGGCATCGGCGGCGTCTCGGTCCTCGCGTCCGAGACCTTCGAGTCGACCGGTCCGGCCAAGCGCCCGGCCGTCCAGGTCGGCGACCCGTTCCAGGAGAAGCTCCTCATCGAGTGCACCCTGGAGATCTTCAAGGAGAAGCTCGTCGCGGGCATCCAGGACCTCGGCGGCGCCGGGCTCTCCTGCGCCACGTCCGAGCTGGCGTCCGCCGGTTCCGGCGGCATGCGCGTCGAGCTGGACACCGTGCCGCTGCGCGACTCCTCCCTCTCGCCCGAGGAAATCCTCATGAGCGAGTCGCAGGAGCGCATGTGCGCGATCGTCGAGCCGCAGCACGTGGACCGCTTCCTGGAGATCTGCGAGAAGTGGGACGTCATCGCCACCGTCATCGGTGAGGTGACCGAGGGCTCCCAGCTGGAGATCTTCTGGCACGGCGAGCAGATCGTGGACGTGCCGCCGCGCTCCGTCGCCCACGAGGGCCCGACCTACCACCGCCCGTTCGCCCGCCCCGAGTGGCAGGACGCGCTCCAGGCGGACGACGCCGGCAAGCTGGCCCGTCCGGCGAACGCCGCCGAGCTGCGCGCGCAGGTCCTCCAGCTCGTCTCCTCGCCGAACCAGGCGTCGAAGACGTGGATCACGGACCAGTACGACCGCTTCGTGCAGGGCAACACCGTGCTCGCGATGCCCGAGGACGCCGGTATGGTCCGCATCGACGAGGAGACCAACCTCGGCGTGGCCATGGCGACCGACGGCAACGGCCGCTACGCGAAGCTCGACCCCTACACCGGTGCGCAGCTCGCGCTGGCGGAGTCGTACCGCAACGTCGCCGCCTCCGGTGCCAAGCCGCTCGCGATCTCGGACTGCCTGAACTTCGGTTCGCCCGAGGACCCGGACGTCATGTGGCAGTTCGCCGAGGCCACCCGCGGTCTCGCGGACGGCTGCCTGGAGCTGGGCACCCCGGTCACCGGCGGCAACGTCTCGCTGTACAACCAGACCGGTGAGACGGCGATCCACCCGACGCCGGTCGTGGCCGTGCTCGGTGTGATCGACGACGTCACCCGGCGCACCCCGGTGGCGTTCGCGCAGGAGGGGCAGCTGCTCTACCTGCTCGGCGACACGCACGAGGAGTTCGGCGGCTCGGCCTGGTCCGAGGTCGTCCACCAGCACCTCGGCGGGATGCCGCCCAGGGTCGACCTGGGCCGCGAGAAGCTGCTGGCCGAGATCCTGATCTCGGCCTCGCGCGACGGCATGATCGACGCCGCGCACGACCTCTCCGACGGCGGTCTCGTCCAGGCGGTCACCGAGTCCTGCCTGCGGGGCGGGAAGGGTGCCCGGCTGGTCGTCCCGGACGGTCTGTCCGCGTTCACCTTCCTCTTCTCCGAGTCGGCGGGGCGCGCGGTCGTCTCGGTGCCGCGCAGCGAGGAGCTCCGCTTCAACGACATGTGCGGCGCGCGGGGTCTGCCCGTCACCCGCATCGGTGTCGTGGACGGTGACGAGATCGAGGTCCAGGGCGAGTTCAGCATCCCGCTGAGCGAGCTGCGGACCGCCCACGAGGGCACGATTCCGGCGCTCCTCGCCTGAGTCTTCCTCCTGGAGTACGTACGCCGATGCCCCCGTCCGGTTCGCCGGGTGGGGGCATCGTGCCGTTCCGGGACGGTCAGGCCGTCTCGTGCACGGGGGCGGGGGCCGGCTCCTCCGGGTGCGGGGCGGGGTGCGGCTCCGGAAGCCGTAGGGCGAGGAGTGCGGCGAGGACCATGACCCCGGTGGCCGCCCAGAACACCACGTCGACCGAGGTGGTGAAGGCCTCCACCGCCTGCCGGTGCGCCTCGCCGGTCAGCGTGCCGATGGTGCTCGTCGTCCCGCCCGGGCCGCGCGCCGCGTAGACGCGGCTGAGCACGGTGCCGAGCACGGCCGCGCCCAGCGCGCTGCCGGCGGTCTGGAAGAAGCGGACCCCGGTGGTGGCCACGCCGATCCGGTCGGCCGGGACGCTGTCCTGGACCAGCTGGATCAGCTGGCCGACGAGCTGTCCGAAGCCGATCCCCATGAGCAGCAGCGCGGCCCGCACCGTCCACAGGCCGGTGTCGGGGGAGAGGGTGGCGAGCCAGGCGAGGGCGCCGGCCGCGCAGAGGGTGCCGCCGGTCACGAACCTCTTCTGCGACCAGCCGGACTCGACCAGCCGTCCGCTGAGGAGTCCGACGACGGTCATGCCGGCCGCCATCGGGATCAGGTGCAGTCCGGCGGCGGAGGAGCTGAGGTGGCGTACGACCTGGAGGTAGACCAGGACGTAGACGATCGAGCCCATCATGGCCAGGCCGACGAGGCCCTGGACCGCGAAGCCGTACCGGACCGGGCGGATGCGGAACAGGCCGAGGGGGAGCACCGGTTCGGCGGCGGTGGCCTGGCGCCACAGGAAGAGCCCGAGGGTGGTGACGGCCGTGCCGATGAGGACGACCACGGTGGGGGAGGACCAGGCGTAGTCCTTGCCGCCCCATTCGGTGACGAGCAGCAGGGCGGTGGAGAAGGCCGCGGCCAGGGCCGCGCCGAGGAAGTCGAGGGAGGCGCGGGCAGCCGCCGGGCGGGCGGGCATCCTGATCACGGCGACGGCGGCAACCAGGACGGCGATGCCCACCGGCAGGTTGACGTAGAAGATCCAACGTCAGTCGGCGTGGTCGGCGAGCAGCCCGCCGAGCCAGGGACCCAGCGCCATGCCCGCACCGGCGATCACCCCGCCGACGCCGCTGCTCCTGCTCCCGGACTTGGCGGACGGTCCTCGCAGGGTGTGCAGCAGCACCATCGTGACGCTCATCAGCCCGCCGCCGCCGAGCCCTTGGAGCGCCCGAGCGGCGATGATCGCGCCCATCGACGGGGCGAGTCCGCAGAGCGCGGAGCCGGTGAGGAAGGCGGTGAGGGCCGCGACGAAGACGCGCTTCGGGCCGAACACGTCGGAGAGTCGTCCGTACAGCGGGAGGGCGGCGGTCGCGGCGAGCTGGTAGGCGGCGATCAGCCAGGGGATGCGGTCCACGCCATGGGCGGGGTCGAGGTCGCGGACGATCGGCACGGTCGCCGCCGAGACGATGTTGGTGTCGATCACGGCGAGCAGGATCGTGACGACGCAGAGCGCCAGCCCGATGCGGTGCGCGCGGCGGGTCATCGGCGCGCCAGTGGCCCGGCGGGTCGCGGGCGGGGCTGCGGGCACGGGTCCGTTCGTGGGGTTGTCCACGGGTGCGTTCGCGGGCTCGGGCATGGCGGTGTTCCCCCCTCGGATGCGGTGCGGTGGAGTGCCGCGCCGCGTGGTCGGAGCACCACCATGGAGGTAAAAATGTATCGGGTCAATATTTAGGTCGAGCATAAATTTCATCTTGGTACGGTGTCGCCATGAGCGAGGGCATGAGCCTGCGGGAGCGGAAGAAGCTCCGGACGAGGCACCGTCTGCTGACCGTGGCCACCGATCTCTTCCTCGAACGCGGCTTCGACCAGGTCTCCGTCGCCGAGATCGCCGAAGCCGCCGACGTCTCGAAGATGACGGTCTTCAACTACTTCGGGAGCAAGGAAGACCTGATCTGCGCGCCGCTGGAGGAGCACCTCGACGACGTGCCCCGGGCCGTCCGCGAGCGGGCCCCCGGCGAGTCGGCACTCGCGGCGGTGCGCCGCCAGTTCCTCGAAGCCCTCGACGCCCGCGACGCCTCGGTCGCGCTCTCCTCCGCCCCGGTGGTGCTGGCGGTGCGGCGGCTGATCGAAGAGACACCGTCCCTGCTCAGCCGGGCGCACGCCTACTCGATACGCACCCGGGACCGGCTCGCCGAGGTCCTGGCCGACGAAGGGGAGGACGCGGTCGAGGCCCGGATCGTGGCGGCGCAGCTGATCGCCACCCGCAGCGCACTCGTCCGCGAGATCCGGGTGCGGATTCTCGCCGGTGCCGACGCCGAAGCCCTCGCGCCGGAAGCGGTACGACTGGCCGAGCGGGGCTTCGCGCTGCTGGAGACCGGGCTCGGCGGGTTCGCGACCCGGCGATGAGGCGCGACCCGGCGGTCCCCGGCCCCGGTGCCCGGCGGGCTGCGGAGTGCCGGAGGCCACGGACGGGGACGCCCCTCGGAGCCGTACGCTCGTCGTCATGCCGCCGACGACCCGCAAGCGCGCCCGCCGCTACGACCCCGACCGCACCCGTACCGCCGTGCTGGCCCAGTTCGCCCAGGTCGGGCGGGCGGTCGCGGGGCTGACCGACGAGCAGCTCGCGCTGCCCACCCGGCTCGGCGACTGGACCGTGCGGGAACTGGCCGTCCACCTCACGGAAGCGCTCGCGGTGGTCTCCCGGAACCTGGAGCTGCCGGAGCCGCGCGGTGCCAAGCCGGAACTGGCCCTCGTGCAGTGGCCGTTCTCGACGGCGGCGCGGGCGGACCGGATCGACGAGGACATCCGTGCGCTCGTCGCCGCCCGCCCCGACCCGGCCGCCCTGTACGAGGAGGCCGCGGCCCGCTTCGAGGCGGTGGTGGTCCCGGCCGACCCCGAGCGGCTGCTGCCGACCCGTACCGGCTCGATGCGGTTGGGCGACTACCTGGTCACCCGGACCGTCGAGCTGATCGCGCACACCGACGACCTCAACGCGGCGACCGGCCTGGACATCCCGTACGACCGGCAGGCCCTGGCCGCCGCCACCCGGCTCCTCGCGGACGCCCTCGCCGAACGGGCGCCCGGCGGGTCGGTGGAGGTGCGCGTCCCGCCGTTCGCCGTGGTCCAGTGCCTCGGCGGGCCCCAGCACACCCGCGGTACGCCCCCGAACGTCGTGGAGACCGACCCGCTCACCTGGATCCGGCTGGCCACCGGGCGGGCCGGCTGGGCCGAGGAACGGGACGCGGCGCGGATCTCCGCGAGCGGGGAACGGGCCGATCTCGCGGGGCTGCTGCCGCTCATGGGCTGAGCCGCGGGAACGACCCGCCGACCCGCCGACTGCCGACTGCCGACTGCCGACCGCCGCCCGTCGTCAGGGGCGGGCGGCGGTCGGCGACGTGCGGCGGGACGGGGTTCAGAACGGCGAGGTGCCCGTGCTCGCCGGGTACGGCAGCAGCTCCGCGTTCGTCCGCTCCCAGAACGCCCGCAGCTCCGCCAGCAGCTCCGGCTCCTCGGCAGCCCGGTTCGCCTGCTCGCGCTGGTCCTCGCGCAGGTTGAAGAGCTGGTCCGCGCCGGTCTTGCCCCGGTAGTACTTCCAGTCGCCCCGGCGCACCGCGCGCTCGCCGCGCACCCGCCAGAACAGGTCGCGCTCCGGCACCTCCTCGCCCCGCAGCAGATAGCCGCCGAGGCTGGTGCCGTCCAGCGGGTACGCGGGGGCGGGGCGGGCGCCCGCTATCTCCAGCAGCGTCGCTGTCCAGTCCGGCGAGAACACCGGCAGGTCGCTGACCTGCCCGGCGTCGATCCTGGCGGGCCAGCGCAGCACCGCGGGCACCCGGATGCCGCCCTCCTGGAGCGAGCTCTTGTTGCCGGAGAGCGGCCACTGGTACGAGAAGCGCTCGCCGCCGTTGTCGCTGGCGAAGAAGACCAGGGTGTCCTCCTCCTGGCCCGACTTCCTCAGCGCGTCGAGCACCTTTCCGACCGAGCGGTCGAGGTCCTCGACCATCTCCTTGTACTTCTCGACCGAGCCGCCGTCGTTGTGGAACAGGGCGCCCACGTTGCCCGCCTTGATCTTCCGGACGACCTCCGCGCTCTCCTCGGTGTCGCCGTCCGCGATCCACGGCCAGTGCGGGGTGGTGAAGTTCAGGTTCAGCAGCCACGGCTTGTCGTGGTCGCGCTGGACGTACTCGCTCGCCCGCTCGGTGAGGATGCGCGTGTAGTAGCGGAGGTCCTTGTACTCGGCGTCGCCCTCGTAGAGGTCGTACTCGCCGCCGAGACCGAGCTTGGAGTAGTACTCCAGGGCCCCGCCGAAGTTGCCGAAGAACTCGTCCCAGCCCGACTTGGTGGGGCTGTAGTCCGGCAGGTAACCGCAGTGCCACTTGCCGATCAGCGCGGTGGCGTACCCCGTGGAGCGCAGCAGCGAGGCGAGCGTCGGGTGCGTCGGCTCCAGGCCCACCGACCGGTCCGCGATCGGCTCCGCGAGCCCGCCCGCGGTACGCCCCGGGTAGCGGCCCGTGTACAGGCTGAAGCGGGTCGGCGAGCAGGTGGCGGAGCCCGCGTACGCGTCGGTGAACCGCACGCCCTGGCGGCCGAGGCGGTCGAGGTTCGGCGTCCTTATGTGCGGGGAGCCGTACGAGGACAGGTCGGCCCAGCCGAGGTCGTCGCCGAGGATGAAGAGGATGTTCGGGCGGCGGGCGTGCTTGCCGCGCGCCGCCCGGAACGGCCTCTCCCGGAAGTCGGCCTGTTGCGAAGCGGCGGCCGGGGCGGCGGACGCGGGTCCGGCCGACAGGCCCACGGCCGCGGTGGCGGCACTCACGCCGACGGCGGTGCCGAAGGCGCGGCGGGAGAGCGAACCGGACGGCTCACCGGCCGCGGGGTTCTGGTTCTGGTCGGGGCGAGGGGCGGAAGACATGGCGACTCCGGACACGGGCCCCCGCAGGGCGGCCGGATGCGCACGGGCGCACCCGGCCCGCGCGGGAGCGGGCGGGAAGCAGGGAGGGAAGGGCGGGGCGGAGACCGGACGCCACGGGTGGGCCCGGAAACGGGGTCCACCGCCGAGGAGTACGCGGCCCGTGGCCCGCACACATGGCGCGGGCGCGCACCGGCGCGGGCAGCCACCGGCGGCGCGGTCGGCGGGCCGGTGGGCTCAGGAGCTCAGGAGCTCAGGAGCTCAGGAGCTCAGGAGCTCAGGAGCTCAGGGATTCAAGAGCCGGGCGGTCCGAGGCCGGAGCTCCCGGAAGCCCCCGGGTGCTCCCCGGGAATCAGGAACTCGGGGACACGGGGACGCGGGGGCTCAAGGGAATCAGGACTCGAAGACTCGGGAACTCCGCGGCTCGGGCGCGGCTCGGACGCTCAGGAACAGCGACAGATGGCGCTCGCCAGACGTCCCAGATCGACGTGGCGGCGCTCCACGAGCGTGACCGAGAGATCACCGAGGGGCTGCATGGCCCTGGAGCCTGCCGCCTGGGCGTGTCCGTGTCAACGATCGTCTCGCGGTACGGACAGGCGTACCGCTATCCGGACCCGGAACGCCGTTCGGAGCGCCGGTGCGGTCCCCGGCGCCCGTCTCCCGGCGCGCGCAGTGTGAGGCTCGCCACGGAACGGGCGCTCGCCGGGGGCGTCCGGCCGCCTCCGGGCCCGCCTCACCCAGAGCGACGGACGGGGCCGGCCGCCGACGGGCGGACCGGGACCGTCACCGGCCCGGAGAGGCCGCAGTGCTGGGCTCCGGCCGCCCCGGCGCCCGGGGAGCGCCGCCCGGGATCCGCTGGTGATCACTCCCGGTGATCAACGGGACCCCCCGGAAACGGACTTCCCGCTTCGCGTCCGCGCACGTCCGGGCGGCTCCGGTGGCCGGTGCGGGGCCCGTCCCCAATTCGGACCAGTGGTCGACCTCGCCTACACTCGGTGGCGTGCCTCGTGGTGATGGACGACTCAACCACGACCTGCTCCCCGGCGAGAAGGGCCCCCAGGACGCTTGCGGCGTCTTCGGTGTCTGGGCTCCCGGCGAAGAGGTCGCCAAGCTCACCTATTTCGGACTGTATGCCCTGCAGCACCGTGGACAGGAGTCCGCGGGCATCGCAGTGAGCAACGGGTCCCAGATCCTGGTCTTCAAGGACATGGGACTGGTCTCGCAGGTCTTCGACGAAACGTCTCTGGGGTCGCTCCAGGGCCATATCGCGGTCGGTCATGCCCGCTACTCCACCACCGGTGCCTCGGTGTGGGAGAACGCGCAGCCGACGTTCCGTGCCACCGCGCACGGCTCGATCGCCCTCGGCCACAACGGCAACCTGGTCAACACGGCCCAGCTCGCGGAGATGGTCGCCGACCTGCCGCGCAAGGACGGCCGCGCCACCCAGGTCGCCGCGACCAACGACACCGACCTCGTGACCGCGCTGCTCGCCGGGCAGACCGACGAGGAGGGCACCCCGCTCACGATCGAGGAAGCCGCCGCCAGGGTGCTTCCCCAGGTCCGCGGTGCCTTCTCGCTCGTCTTCATGGACGAACACACCCTCTACGCCGCCCGGGACCCGCAGGGCATCCGCCCGCTCGTCCTCGGCCGCCTGGAGCGCGGCTGGGTCGTCGCGTCGGAGTCCGCCGCCCTCGACATCTGCGGCGCCAGCTACGTCCGCGAGATCGAGCCGGGCGAACTCGTCGCCATCGACCAGAACGGTCTGCGCACCTCCCGCTTCGCGGAAGCGAAGCCCAAGGGCTGCGTCTTCGAGTACGTCTACCTGGCCCGCCCCGACACCGACATCGCCGGGCGGAACGTCTACCTCTCCCGCGTCGAGATGGGCCGGCGCCTCGCCGCCGAGTCCCCCGTCGAGGCGGACCTGGTCATAGCGACACCGGAGTCCGGCACCCCCGCCGCGATCGGTTACGCCGAGGCCAGCGGTATCCCGTTCGGCGCCGGTCTGGTCAAGAACGCCTACGTCGGCCGGACCTTCATCCAGCCCTCGCAGACCATCCGTCAGCTGGGCATCCGTCTGAAGCTGAACCCGCTCAAGGAAGTCATCAAGGGCAAGCGCCTGGTGGTCGTCGACGACTCGATCGTCCGCGGCAACACCCAGCGCGCGCTGGTCCGGATGCTCCGCGAAGCCGGTGCCGCCGAGATCCACATCCGGATCTCGTCCCCGCCGGTCAAGTGGCCCTGCTTCTTCGGCATCGACTTCGCGACCCGCGCCGAGCTCATCGCCAACGGCATGTCCGTCGACGAGATCGCCACGTCGCTGGGTGCCGACTCGCTCTCGTACATCTCGCTCGACGGGATGATCGAGGCGACGACGATCCAGAAGCCCAACCTCTGCCGCGCCTGCTTCGACGGTGAATACCCGATGGAGCTCCCGGACCCGGAGCTGCTCGGCAAGCAGCTGCTGGAGACCGAGCTGGCCGCCGGCCCCGCCGCCACCGCGGCGGCCGACGCGCTGCGTCGTCCGTGATCCGGACCGACCGGCGTTTCTCCCAGCCCCGTATTCCCACACGAAAGATCCCGGGCAATGTCTGAGACAACAGGTGCTTCCTACGCGGCGGCCGGCGTCGACATCGAGGCCGGCGACCGCGCGGTCGAGCTGATGAAGCAGTGGGTGAAGAAGACGAAGCGCCCCGAGACCGAGGGTCTCGGCGGGCTCGGCGGTTTCGCCGGACTCTTCGACGCCTCCGCCCTCAAGCGCTACGAGCGTCCGCTGCTGGCCTCCGCGACCGACGGTGTCGGCACGAAGGTCGACCTGGCGCGGCAGATGGGCGTCTACGACACCATCGGCCACGACCTGGTGGGCATGGTCGTCGACGACCTCGTGGTCTGCGGCGCCGAACCGCTCTTCATGACCGACTACATCTGCGTCGGCAAGGTGCACCCCGAGCGTGTCGCGGCGATCGTGAAGGGCATCGCCGAGGGCTGCGTCCTCGCCGGCTGCTCCCTGGTCGGCGGCGAGACGGCCGAGCACCCCGGGCTCCTCGGCCCGGACGACTTCGACGTCGCCGGCGCGGGTACGGGCGTGGTCGAGGCCGACCGCCTGCTCGGCCCCGAGCGCATCCGCAAGGGTGACGCCGTCATCGCCATGGCCTCGTCCGGTCTTCACTCCAACGGGTACTCGCTCGTGCGCCACGTGGTGTTCGACCGGGCCGGCTGGACCCTGGACCGCCAGGTGGAGGAGTTCGGCCGGACCCTCGGCGAGGAGCTCCTGGAGCCCACCCGGATCTACTCGCTGGACTGTCTCGCCCTGACCCGTACGACCGAGGTGCACGGCTTCAGCCACGTCACCGGCGGCGGTCTGGCGAACAACCTGGCCCGGGTCATTCCCGACGGGCTGCACGCCACCGTGGACCGTTCCACCTGGACCCCGGGCGCGGTGTTCGACCTGGTCGGCAAGGCCGGCAACGTCGAGCGGCTGGAGCTGGAGAAGACGCTGAACATGGGCGTCGGCATGATCGCGATCGTGCCGGCCGACTCCGTGGACGCGGCCCTGACGACGCTGGCCGACCGCGGGGTCGACTCCTGGGTCGCCGGCGAGATCACCGACCGCGGTGACCACGCCACGGGCGCCGAGCTGACCGGCGACTACGCCCGCTGATCACACGCGAAACCGCCGGGACCGGGCGGGGCAGGACGACTCAGGGAGCGTCCGCCCGCCCGCCGGCGGGGTCCGCACGGCGGGGGAGACCGGCGGGAAGCCGGCGGTGCCGTCGCGCCGACCCGGACCGGATCGGCCGTGCGCCGCACCGATCACCACGGTCCGCGAACCCCGCCGTCCGACCGTGACCGGACAGCACAGAACCCGGTCCGGGACAGGCCCGGACCGGGTTGTTGTGTCAGCGCGAGGTCAAGCGCCGCGGCGCTGGGACGAGGGACCGGACTCGTCGTCCTCGTCCTCGTCGTCGTTGTAAAGATCCGCGTACTGTGCGTACGGGTCATCGTCCTCGTCGTCGTCCTCGAACGGCTCGGCGTTCGGTGGCTGACTCGAAGGTGATGCGCCCAGCTCATTGGCCAGACGTGTGAGGTCGGTTCCGCCGCTGCTGTACTTCAGCTGGCGGGCGACCTTTGTCTGCTTGGCCTTTGCCCGGCCGCGCCCCATGGCTCGACCCCCTCGGTGACGGGGCTCGACGGCCCCAGAGTCTTGACACGCGTTCATGTTTCGGGACGGCCTCTCGGATGAGAGTCCGTGCCCGTAGAGCTTCAACGGTACCTGCTTCCGTGGCCATACGGTACGCCGCCCGCGTCTTGCGCCCCGGTGCAGGACCAATGAGGAGCTCCGTCCTCGCTGGTCAACTGCGATTTTAACCTCTTCTTGGCGTACGACCCGCCGACCGGCGTGAGTCTTGTCTCGCGGCTTCCGCGTGCCCTCCCACCGGCCGGAACCGTCCCGGAGGGCGGGACTCCGGAACGGTTCCTTCCGCTCCTGGACGGTTCAGGCCGACGGGAGGGCCACCCCTGTCAGACGCGCGGGGAGCGGGCGGCCCCGGCCATCCGGCGCTCGGCGATCCGGTCCGCGGCGGCGGCCGGCGGAACCCCATCCGCCTTCGCGAGTGCGAACAACTCCAGGGTGGTGTCGAAGATCCTCGCCGTCTTCGCCCTGGCCCGCTCGAAGTCGAAGCCGTGCAGCTCCTCGGCGACCTGGATCACCCCGCCGGCGTTCACCACGTAGTCCGGGGCGTAGAGGATCGCGCGGTCCGCGAGGTCCTTCTCCACCCCCGGGTGCGCGAGCTGGTTGTTGGCCGCTCCGCACACCACCTTCGCGGTGAGTACCGGCACCGTGGTGTCGTCCAGCGCGCCGCCGAGCGCGCACGGGGCGTAGATGTCGAGTCCCTCGGTGCGGATCAGCGCCTCGGTGTCCGCCGCGACCGCGACCTCGGGGTGGGCGTCGGTGATCCGGCGCACCGACTCCTCGCGCACGTCCGTGACGACGACCTCGGCCCCGTCCTCCAGCAGGTGCCGGACCAGGTGCCGGCCGACCTTGCCGACGCCCGCGACGCCGACCTTCCGGCCGCGCAGGGTCGGGTCCCCCCACAGGTGCTGGGCGGAGGCCCGCATCCCCTGGAAGACACCGAACGCGGTGAGCACCGACGAGTCCCCGGCGCCGCCGTTCTCGGGGGAGCGGCCGGTGGTCCAGCGGCACGCGCGGGCGACGACGTCCATGTCCTCGACGTACGTGCCGACGTCGCACGCCGTGACGTACCGTCCGCCCAGCGAGGCCACGAAGCGGCCGTAGGCGAGCAGGAGTTCCTCGGTCTTCACGAGGTCCGGGTCGCCGATGACGACGGCCTTGCCGCCGCCGTGGTCCAGCCCGGCCATGGCGTTCTTGTACGACATCCCGCGCGCGAGGTTCAGCGCGTCGGCGACGGCCTCCGCCTCGGTCGCGTACGGGTGGAAGCGGGTGCCGCCGAGGGCGGGGCCCAGGGCGGTGGAGTGGAGGGCGATGACGGCCTTGAGGCCGCTGGCCCGGTCCTGGCAGACGACGAGCTGCTCGTGCCCGCCCTGGTCCGAGTGGAACAGGGTGCGCAGCACGTCGACGGGTGCGCCGGTCACATCGGTCACGGTGGTGACTCCCAAGTACGAAGCGGCGGAAGGGGACTTCTGCGGGTGGGAAGGCCCCGGCGGGCCGGCGGACCGGCCCGTCCGGTTCAGAGCGTAGGCGCTGCTCCCGCGCGGATCGCCTCTCTGCCGGGGATCACCCCCTGAGGGAGTACGGGCGTGACACGATCAGCTTCATGCCGGTGGTGTCTTCAGTGCTCGTCCCTTACACGTCCTATCTGCGGGTGTACGAGCCCCTGGCCGCCTTCCCGGAGGCCGAGCGCGCGCACTGGACGCGTTACGCGCAACGGACCGAGTTCCCCACGGCACAGGACGAACTCCGCCGCTCGCTGGCGGACTTGGTGCCCACGCCCCCGGTCGGGGTGAGCCCTCACGAGAGCGCGGACGCCTTCGTCGCGGAGATCGACGGGGTGGTCTGCGTCTGTCCGTGGCGGACCCGGCTGCGCGGATGGCTGGCCCTGGAGGAGCTCGGGGGGCTATTTCCGGCCAATGTGCTGGACGCGGTGCTGCCTCCGGTGGTCCGGGATCAGCAGACCGCCGACCACGAGCGGTGGCAGCGCAGGAACCCCGACGCGCGGCCCTGGATCAGGACGGCCGTGTGGCACGTACCGGTCCGCTGGTTCGTGCTCTTCACCGACGAGGAGCGGGAGTACGGGGCGCCGGACGGCGCGATCGGACCGGCCTCGCTGCGGTACCGGACGCCCATGGTGCAGGCGCGGCGCAGGCTGGCGCGCGGGTTGCGGACCCTGCGCGAGACGGTGGACGACGGCCCGTTGGCGGACGGGCTGATCGACGTGGGCCGCTGGCTGGAGGAGTTCCACCCCCGCTCCCTGGTCGAACTGGACTACGGGGGACTGGTGCACGCGGTGCCGGCGGCCCGGCTCGCCGGGGACCGGTCGGCGGCGGACGTGGCCGAGGGCCTGGCGGCGCTGCGCGCGGGCGACAACGACCGCGCCGCGGAGGCCTACGGGCGGCTGGCGGAGCGCTGGCGGGCGGTGCGGGACCTCCGGTCCGCCAACTAAGGGTTGTCCCGCAATTCGTCGCGCACCCACCAGGAATTGCGGGACAACCCGTAGGTGGTGTCCGGGGGTGGCGGGTTGCCGCCGCTCGGAGTGGTCCGGGTGCGGCGGCTTCGTGAAGTGAACGGAGAAGGGGCTGTCCGGCGTCAACATGTGTCGGCGCACCGCACCACCAATGGATGCGAATCGGACCACGGTGGCATGAAAGGTCCGAACCGGGGCAACCTCATGCCGAGGCGGTCGCAAGCAGGCCAATCGGATGGAATCGTCCCCAAGGCGCTCCAACCGCCTCCTTCGCCAGGAAGGCCGACCCGGACGGGCGGCCGTGACCGGGAGGGGAGTTGAGGAAGCCGATGATCGCCGAGGAGATGTGCGAGCACGCACGCGAACCCACGGGGCGGGTCGAGAGGTGCCGGACCGGGACGTGATCCGGTGCGGGCCGGGTGGGCTCAGGAGCCCTGCTGACGGCCCGTGGGATGCGTCTGCTGTGACGTGTGGGGCCACTGGGGTGGGAGGCTACGTCCTCCGGCCTAGGTCTTACGTCCTGAACCGGTCCAATGGTCGCAAGCGTGACGGACGGCACTAAGGGCGCCCTTGCGTCCATCCCTACCCCTCGTGCCAAAATAGGACAAGGAGTCCGGGGAGGACTCTGTCCGTCCAACTATGGGCGGATTGCTCTGCATTGCACGCTATGGGGGGTCTAGTGACTCCTGATCGCTCTGTGACTGATCGTTACTGACGCGTGACTGTCCGCTATGGCATGGTCCATCGGCTTCCGTCGCTGATGAACACCTGGGAGGGCAATTCCATCGGTTTGGCCGACGTGGCTGGACGGATGGTGTAGTTGTAGTGCCGAGGACAAGCCGTTCGTCCTATAACCGACTCGGCCCCCGTCCGCCATTACGGGCAACGTGGGCCAAGGTGCAGAATTTAGAGGAAAGAACCGAGATGGTTCGGTTCTCCCGAGGAGGCCGCTCATGACCGCTCGCACCCCTGATGCCGAGCCGCTGCTGACCCCGGCTGAGGTTGCCACGATGTTCCGCGTGGACCCGAAGACGGTCACCCGTTGGGCCAAGGCTGGCAAGCTCACGTCCATCCGCACGCTCGGTGGACATCGCCGATACCGCGAGGCAGAGGTCCGCGCACTGCTTGCGGGTATTCCGCAGCAGCGCAGCGAGGCCTGAGAAACCCCTGTCGCCGCATCACGACCGGGCAGCTGACGGCCCCCCAACCGCAGCCGCTCACCCATAGCTCCATACGACGGGCGCCCGCCCCAACGGGCGCCATACCTGTGCGATGCGGGTACGTCGTGAAGATCGCGCTGGACTCCGCCGGGTCCAGCGCGATCTTTTTTTGTGCCCGAACGCCCTGGTGGCGTAGGCGGGAGGCATGTGCGGCCGTCATGGCCGACCGGGGTGTGCACCCGGAACGTGCGGCCGGCGCGGGCCTTGGTCCCTGCTCCGTGGGGGGCCGGGCGCCTCGTCGGGGCGCTTTCCGGGTGCTTTCCGGCCCCTTTCCCGGAGTCTCCGTACAGCCTGCCACGGGACTCCTCCGACCGGTGCGGGTGGGGGGTGTGGGCAGGTGTGGGGTTCTCTGTGCGACCCGGTGAAGGAGTCTGTCCGGAGGCGGGGGAGCTACCCGTACGGGTCGGGAGAAACCGGAGGGATGGATTCCAATGGAGGGCCCGAGGGGGGTGCAATTGCACATATTAAATTCGGCCGTTGTATGGGGAGGGTAAAGCCACCCTGTCCAAAAACTGGTCTGGTGACTCCCGTCACACCCCCTGCCGCTTGCCAACGTCCAGCCTGCCACTACGGGAAGCCGGGGAACTTCGCCGATGGTCACGGGCCGTGGGGACTTTCGTCCTTGGCCGGGGTGGCCTCCGCGCCCTCTCCCGGGGGCCCGGAGGGCATCCCGGCGGCCTCCGTGTGGGCGCCCCGGTGCGCGCCGGGTGCCCGTGCGGCCCCGAAGAGGGTGCTCTCGTGGGCCAGGCGCGGCCCCCGGGAGGCCGGTGCGGGGCCCGTCGGGAGGCGCTCCGGGCCGCTCGGGGCCGGTCCGGGCGGCTCTCCGGAGCCCCGTGGCGCCCGGGGCGCTCTGCGGGGCCCAGGAAGCCCCGGAGTGCCCGTCAGGTGTCCGCCGGGGCACTGGCGGGGCGCGTGCGGGGGACCCGCGGGTGACCCCGGTCGGCGGCGACCGGCGGGGCCGACCGCGGGGGCCCGCCGCGGGGGCCGTCGGACGCCCGGACCGCGGCGGGGCGGCCCCGCCCGGTGGAGGGAGCGGCGGTCGAGGGGGACGGTGACGAGGGCGACGGCCGCGAAGGGAACGGCATGCCCCGTTCGTTCCGGACCCGTTAGTTCCGTGCCCGCAACGCCACGGAAACCGGCCCGCGCGACCCGGGAGCCTCCGGCCGCCCCGGCCGTGGCACCTCGGCCGTGGCACCCCGGAACGCGCGAAAGCCCGGATCGGGATGATCCGGGCTTTCGACTGCTGCGGTCCTGACGGGATTTGAACCCGCGGCCTCCACCTTGACAGGGTGGCGAGCACTCCAAACTGCTCCACAGGACCTTGCTGTTGTTCTTCGCTTCCGTACTCTCGTCCGGCTGCGAAACAGGACTGTACAGGAGGTTGGCGGGCCAGGTCGAATTCACTCGGGGTGACGGCCCGCTCACGCCCTCGCGGGGGTGTGAGCAGGCCGTTCTCCTACGGTGCGGCGGCGTCGATCGCCTTCACGATCCGCTTGTCCGACACCGGGAAAGCCGTCCCCAGCGCGTGCGCGAAGTAGCTCACCCGCAGCTCCTCGATCATCCAGCGGATGTCCAGGACCTCCTGCGGCACCGGCCGTCCCTGCGGCAGCTGCTCCAGCAGCCAGGCGTACTCGTCCTGCATCTCGTGGACCTTCTCCATGCGCGTGGTGTCGCGCTGGACGGAGGTCGGCATCTGCTGGAGCCGGCGGTCCGCCGCGACGAGGTAGCGCATCAGGTCCGGCAGCCTGCGCAGCCCGGTCGCGGTGACGAACCCGGCCGGTACGAGGCGCGCCAGCTGCTCCCGCACGTCGGCCACGTTGTTCACCAGCGTCAGGCTGTTGGTGGCCTTCAGACGGCGCTCGCAGGCCTGCCAGGCGGCCAGGATCTGCTGGACCTGGCCGACCGTGCGGACCGTGAGGTCCACCAGGTCGGCGCGGACCTTGTCGTACAGGGCCGTGAAGGCCGCCTCGTCCCAGACGGGGCCGCCGTGGGCGGCGATCAGGCGGTCGGCGGCGGCGGTCGCGCAGTCGTCGAAGAGCGCCTGCACGGAGCCGTGCGGATTGCGCGAAAGAGCCAGCTTCTGCTGGTTGGTGAGCTTGTCCGAGGCGAACTTCGCCGGGTTCACCGGGATGTTCAGCAGAATCAGCTTCCGGGTGCCGCGCCACATCGCCTGCTGCTGCTCGGCCTCGGTGTCGAAGAGCCGGACGGCCACCGTCTCGCCCTGGTCCACCAGCGCCGGGTACGCCTTGACCGGCTGCCCGGCCCGCCGGGTCTCGAAGACGCGCTCCAGCGTGCCGATGGACCAGCCGGTGAGCCCCGAACGCTCGATGGAGACGCCCGAGGGCCCGGCGGTGGCCGCGGCGGCCTTGGAGAGGGCCTGGCGGGCCTTCGGGCGCAGCCGGAGCTTGAGCGCCTCCAGGTCCTTGTCCTCGGCGACCTTGCGTCGCCGCTCGTCGACGATCCGGAACGTGATCTTCAGGTGTTCCGGTACGCGCCCCAGGTCGAAGTCGTCCGCGGCGACCGGCACCCCGACCATCCGCTGGAGCTCGCGCGCGAGCGTGGCGGGCAGCGGCTCCTGGAGCGGGACCGCCCGGTCCAGGAACCGGTCCGCGTAGTTCGGGGCCGGTACGTAGTGGCGGCGGATCGGCTTGGGCAGCGAGCGGATCAGTTCGGTGACGACCTCCTCGCGCAGGCCCGGGATCTGCCAGTCGAAGCCCTCGGAGGTGACCTGGTTGAGCACCTGGAGCGGGATGTGGACGGTCACGCCGTCCGCGTCCGCGCCGGGCTCGAACTGGTACGTCACCTTGAACTTGAGCTTCCCCTGCCGCCAGGAGTCCGGGTAGTCGTCCTTGGTGACGGCCCCGGCCTTCTCGTTGATGAGCATGGAGCGCTCGAAGTCCAGCGCGTCCGGCTCGTCCCGGCGCTTGTGCTTCCACCACGAGTCGAAGTGGGCGCCCGAGACGATGTGCTCGGGGATGCGCTGGTCGTAGAAGTCGAAGAGCGTCTCGTCGTCCACGAGGATGTCGCGGCGCCGGGCGCGGTGCTCCAACTCCTCTACCTCGCCCAGGAGTTTGCGGTTGTCGTGGAAGAACTGGTGGTGCGTCCGCCAGTCCCCCTCGACGAGCGCGTTCCGGATGAAGAGGTCCCGGGACGCCTCCTGGTCGATTCGGCCGAAATTGATCTTGCGCTGGGCGATGATCGGCACTCCGTAGAGCGTGACCCGCTCGTACGCCATCACCGCCGCCTGGTCCTTCTCCCAGTGCGGCTCGCTGTAGGTGCGCTTCAGCAGGTGCTGGGCGACCGGCTCGATCCACTCCGGCTCGACCTTCGCGTTGACCCGCGCCCAGAGCCGGGAGGTCTCCACCAGCTCGGCCGACATCACGAACCGGGGCTGCTTCTTGAAGAGCGACGAGCCCGGGAAGATCGCGAACTTGGCGCTGCGCGCGCCCAGGTACTCGTTCTTCTCGGTGTCCTTGAGGCCGATGTGCGAGAGCAGACCGGCCAGCAGCGAGGTGTGCACCGCCTGCTCGGGGATGCCCGCGTCCGCGGCGGGCTCCTCGACCTTGATGTCCATCTGCCGGGCGACCGTGCGCAGCTGGGAGTAGATGTCCTGCCACTCGCGGATGCGCAGGAAGTTCAGGTACTCCTGCTTGCACATCCGGCGGAAGCTGGAGGAACCGCGCTCCCTCTGCTGATCGCGGACGTACTCCCAGAGCTTCAGGTACGCCAGGAAGTCCGAGGTCTCGTCCTTGAACCGGGCGTGCTGCTGGTCGGCCTGCGTCTGCTTGTCCGAAGGCCGCTCGCGCGGGTCCTGGATGGAGAGCGCGGCGGCGATGACCATGACCTCGCGGGCGCAGCCGTTGCGGTCGGCCTCGATGACCATGCGGGCGAGGCGCGGGTCCACCGGGAGCTGCGAGAGCTTGCGGCCGAGCGGGGTCAGCCGCTTGCGCGCGTCCTTCTCCGCCGGATCCAGCGCGCCCAGCTCCTGGAGCAGCTGCACGCCGTCGCGGATGTTGCGGTGGTCCGGCGGGTCGATGAAGGGGAACTTCTCGATGTCGCCGAGCCCGGCCGCGGTCATCTGCAGGATGACGGAGGCGAGGTTGGTCCGCAGGATCTCGGCGTCGGTGAACTCCGGCCGGGTGAGGAAGTCGTCCTCGGAGTACAGCCGGACGCAGATGCCGTCCGAGGTACGGCCGCAGCGGCCCTTGCGCTGGTTGGCGCTGGCCTGCGAGATCGCCTCGATCGGCAGCCGCTGCACCTTGGTGCGGTGGCTGTAGCGGGAGATGCGGGCGGTGCCCGGGTCGATCACGTACTTGATGCCGGGGACGGTCAGCGAGGTCTCGGCGACGTTGGTCGCCAGCACGATGCGGCGGCTGATGCCGCTGGGGGTCCGCTGGAACACCCGGTGCTGCTCGGCGTGGGAGAGGCGCGCGTAGAGCGGAAGCACCTCGGTGTGGCGGAGGTTGCGTTTGCCGAGGGCGTCGGCGGTGTCGCGGATCTCGCGCTCGCCGGAGAGGAAGACGAGGATGTCGCCGGGCCCGGCGGACTGGAGCTCGTCCACCGCCTCGCAGATCGCGGTGATCTGGTCGCGGTCGGCGTCCTCGCCGCCCTCTTCGAGGAGCGGGCGGTAGCGGACCTCCACCGGATAGGTGCGCCCGCTGACCTCGACGATCGGCGCGTCCCCGAAGTGCCGGGCGAACCGCTCCGGGTCGATCGTCGCCGAGGTGATGACGACCTTCAGGTCCGGGCGCTTCGGCAGCAGCCGGGCCAGGTAGCCGAGGAGGAAGTCGATGTTGAGCGACCGCTCGTGCGCCTCGTCGATGATGATCGTGTCGTAGGCGAGCAGCTCGCGGTCCGTCTGGATCTCGGCCAGCAGGATGCCGTCCGTCATCAGCTTCACGAAGGTCGACTCGGGGTTCACCTGGTCGGTGAAGCGGACCTTCCAGCCGACGGTCTCGCCGAGCGGGGTGTCCAGCTCCTCCGCGACGCGCTCCGCGACCGTGCGGGCCGCGATCCGGCGGGGCTGGGTGTGCCCGATCATGCCGCGCACCCCGCGCCCCAGCTCCATGCAGATCTTCGGGATCTGGGTGGTCTTGCCGGAGCCGGTCTCGCCCGCGACGATCACGACCTGGTGGTCGCGTATCGCCTCCAGGATCACGTCCTTCTTCTGGCTGACCGGAAGCTGGTCCGGGTACGACACGGTGGGCAGCCGGGAGGCGCGCGCGGCGAGCCGGTCGGCGGCCTTGCCCGCTTCGGCCGCGATCTCGTCCACGACGGACTGACGGGCCTCGGGCTTGCGGATGCGGCGCGCTCCTTCGAGACGCCGGCCGAGCCGGTGCGCGTCACGGAGCGAGAGCTGTCCGAGCTGGGACTGGAGATCAGCGAAGGAAGTAGACATACGGATCCCAGGATCTCACCCGCGCCCGAAGAGTGGCGAACCGATTTCGCGCGTGCCACGCCCCGGGTACGGGGCGGCGTGGCGGATGCCCGGCACGGCGCCCCGCCGCGTTGTGCGGGCCGCCCGAGTACGTCCCGTACGCGGGCGGCCCTCCGCCTTGCGATGCACCGCACCAGACACCGCCCGCCG
Organism: Streptomyces sp. NPDC060184; assembly: GCF_042728795.1. Taxonomy (NCBI): domain Bacteria; kingdom Bacillati; phylum Actinomycetota; class Actinomycetes; order Kitasatosporales; family Streptomycetaceae; genus Streptomyces; species Streptomyces sp. NPDC060184. The sequence continues at coordinate 41,318 of NZ_JBHWYX010000001.1, read as the reverse complement.
ATCCGACGGGAAGGGGCGGGCACGGCCTAGCATTTCCGGCAGTCGACCGCCGAGACCGTCCGGGAAGGGGCCCTCGCCTTGTCCCGTACGACGCGCCCGGCGCTCCGGACCGCGCTCCCGGCCCCGCTCCTGACCGCTTCTCGCGGGTACGGCTCCGGCGGGCGAATAGCCGCCGTCGGCCGCGCGCCCGGCCGGTAGAGCCGCAGCCCCGCGCGTGGGTTTCTCCTCCCCGCCGTCCCGCATCCGTACGACGCTCCCGGAGTGCCGCATGCCCCTGCCCCAGAAGAGCCGCCAGAAGAGCCGGTCGAAGAAGCCCCTGCTGTACGGCTCCGTCGTGGTCCTCGCCGCAGCCCTGCTCGGTTACGCCTCCTACCGGGCCACCGACCCCGGCCCGTCCCCCGCCGCGGCCGGCGAGTCGGCCCGGCCCGACGCGGGGGAGTACGAGGAGACCGCGAAGCTCGCCCGCCGCGAACCCGGCGATCCGCTGGCCCTCGGCCGCCCGGACGCGCTCGTCGTCCTCGTCGAGTACGGCGACTTCCAGTGCGGCTACTGCGGCACGTTCGCCCGGGACACCGAGCCGGACCTGATCGACGCCTACGTCGCCGACGGCACCCTGCGCATCGAATGGCGCAACTTCCCGATCTTCGGCGCGGAGTCCGAGGCCGCCGCCCGCGCCGCGTGGGCCGCGGGCCGCCAGAAGCGCTTCTGGGAGTTCCACCGGGCCGCGTACGCCAAGGGGGCCAAGGAGAAGGGGTTCGGCCCCGACCGGCTCACCGCCCTCGCGAAGGAGGCCGGGGTGAAGGATCTCGACAGGTTCCGCGCCGACCTCGACAGCGTCGCGGCCTCGGAGTCGGTGAGCAGGGACCAGGCCGAGGCGTACGGGCTCGGCGCGACCGCCACCCCGTCCTTCCTCGTCAACGGCCGTCCGCTCGCGGGCGCCCAGCCCGACGCGACCTTCACCTCGGCCATCGAGGAGGCCGCCGAGGCGGCTCGTACCGGCAGCGCGGCTCCGGCCGAGAGCGTCACCCCGGTGGGCAATCCGGCCGGGTGACGCCGGACGTCGGCCGAAACGGCGGAAGCCCCATCCGTGGGGATGGGGCTTCCGGGAGGTGGCTGGGGCCGGGATCGAACCGGCGACCTATCGCTTTTCAGGCGATCGCTCGTACCAACTGAGCTACCCAGCCACGCAGTTCCTGAGAACTGCAGCGGTCCTGACGGGATTTGAACCCGCGGCCTCCACCTTGACAGGGTGGCGAGCACTCCAAACTGCTCCACAGGACCAAGCAATGTGCGAGACAAGTCTCGCACACGGTGATGCGTGCCCCCAACGGGATTCGAACCCGTGCTACCGCCTTGAAAGGGCGGCGTCCTGGGCCACTAGACGATGAGGGCTAAAGGCCCGCCGGTTCGCTTTCCAGCGCGTCGGGGACGTGAGAAGCATATGTGATGGCGGAGCCAACGCCAAAACGGTTTCCCGGCCGGGTCACGGAGACGGGCTGGGCGCGCTCCGCGGCCTGTCGGACGAGGTCCGGGGCGAGGCCGGCGACCTGGTCGGCGACGGGGTCGGCGACGTGGTCGCGGCGGGGGAGTTCTCCTCCGGCAGATGGCGGCTCACCTCGGCCGTCGTCAGGCCGAGTCCGCCCAGCGTGATCTCGTCCCAGGCCTGGAGCCGCCGGGTCGCGCGGTCCAGGTAGAGGACCGAGGCGCGCACCTTCTCGGGCTTCTCGTTCTGCACCGCGCGCAGCCCGCCGCCACCGGTGGAGCCCTCCACCTTCAGCCGGGTGCCGAGCGGGAGCACCTCGTTGACCCGGTGGTGGACATGACCGGCGAGCACGAGCGGGACCGCGCCGTCCGTCTCCCGCGCGGCCTGCGGGTCGTGCGTCACCGCGATGTCCACCGGAGTGCCGGCCGAGGTCTGGTCGCGGAGGGCGGAGGCGAGGCGGAGGCCGGCCATCCGTTCCGCCGCCTCGCCGCCCCGGGCCAGCGTCCGGTCGGGGGTGAACTGGGGGTCGCCGGTGCCCGCGATGCGCAGCCCGGCGACGGTGACCGCGCTTCCCCCGTCCAGGACGCGCACGTTCCTGAGGCCCTTCAGGTACTTCTGCGTCTCCTTCGAGTCGTGGTTGCCGCGCACCCAGACGTACGGGGCGCCGAGGTCGCGGATCGGGTCGAGGAAGCCGTTCTCGGTGGTGGTGCCGTGGTCCATGGTGTCGCCGGAGTCGATGATCACGTCGATCCCGTACTGCTCCACGAGCGAGGCGACGATGTGCCAGGACGCCGGGTTGAGGTGGATGTCGGAGACGTGCAGGACCCGCAGGGTGCCCGGGTCCGGCTGGTAGACGGGGAGCGTGGAGGTGGCGTCGTACAGCCGGGAGACGTTGGTGACCAGCCGGGCCAGTTCCTGCTGGTAGACGTCGAACTCGGTGACGATCGAGCGGGCGTCGCCCACCACCGAGGGGGCGCTGGAGAGCAGCCCGGAGAACTTGGGCTCCAGCACCGACTTGGGGTTCCAGGTGGCGTACGCGCCGACGCCCGATCCGGCCAGCAGCACCAGGGCGAGCCCGCCGGCGGCCAGGGCCGGGCGGGGGCGCCGGTAGACGATCAGCCCGAGCGCGGTCGCCCCGGTCAGTACGGCCACCACCGACCGCACCGCCAGCTCCCGGGCGCCGTCCGCGATGTCCCGGGTGACCTCGTCCTGGAGCCCGGAGAAACGTGCGGGCTGCTCCACCAGGCGCTGGGAGCGCTCGGGGTCGAGGCGGTCCACGTCCACGTCGAGGCGGACCGGCGCGACGTGCGAGTCCAGCTCCAGCGCGCCGAGCGGGGAGACGTCCACCCGGGTGCCCCCGGTGAGCGAGGGGCGCAGGGCCATCGTGGTGTCCATGGGGCCGACGGGCGTCTTCACGTCCCCCACCACCAGCAGCCCGAGCCAGGCGCCCAGCACCACCACCGCGAGCATCACGAGCACCCGCACCAGCGGGCGCGGCCGGGCCCCGGCGAGCGCGGGCACCGGCATCGGGGCGGTCCGGGTGCGGTGGCTTCGGCCGCCTCGGGCCGGGCGGGAAGCGGAACGGAACGGACGGAACGGGACGCGCGCCATTGGGCCCGTATGCCCGGTCCCCGCTCCGGACATGCGGCAAGGCCCGTGACGACCCGCGTACGGGGCCGCACCCGGCGGCGGACGGGAGGTCTCGTCGGGGCCCACGGGCACCCACGAGGGCGTACGACGGCTTACGGGGGCGGGTTCCGGCCGGGCGGGTGCGCCGGGGCGGGGGTGCGTGACAATGGCGGGGTGCTGGAGATGACGCGCGAGCAGTTCGAAGAGCTGGTGAGCGAGGCGCTCGACCGGATTCCGCCGGAACTGACGCGGCTGATGGACAACGTCGCGGTGTTCGTCGAGGACGAACCGGACCCCGGCGACCCCGAGTTGCTCGGGCTCTACGAGGGGACCCCGCTCACCGACCGCGGCGAGTGGTACGCGGGCGTCCTGCCGGACCGGATCACCGTCTACCGGGGGCCGACGCTGCGGATGTGCGAGACCCGCGAGGACGTCGTCGCGGAGACGGAGATCACCGTGGTCCACGAGATCGCCCATCACTTCGGCATCGACGACGCGCGGCTGCACGCCCTGGGGTACGCGTGAAGGAGACCGGTGCCCCGCCGCCGGGCGAGCCGGTGCTGCCGGCGCCACCCGCCGTGCCGGGGCCGCGCGAGGCCGCGGTGCTCGGGGTCGTGGCGGCGGGCGGAGCGCTCGGTGCCGCCGCGCGCTACGCGGCCACCCTGGTCTGGCCCACCGGCACGGGTGCCTTCCCGTGGACGGTCTTCGTCGTCAACGTCGCCGGCTGCGCCCTGATCGGCGTCCTGATGGTGCTGACCGCCGAACTGTCCGTGGTCACCCGGCCTCTGGTGCGCCCGTTCCTCGGCGTCGGCGTGCTCGGCGGGTTCACCACCTTCTCCACCTACGCGGCCGACGTCTCGAAGCTGCTCCAGCGGCAGGAGGCCCTGACCGCCATGGCGTACGCCTTCCTCACCCTGGCGGCGGCGCTCGGCGCCGTGTGGACGTCGGCGGTGGTGACCCGGAAGGCGGTGGCACGGGCCCGCGGGGCCCGTGCGGGGCGCATGGGAGGCACGCGGTGAACTGGGTGCTGGTGGTCGTCGGCGGCGCGGTGGGCGCCCCGTTGAGGTATCTGACGGACCGTCTCGTACGGCGGTACCACGGCGCCGGACTTCCGTACGTCTTCCCCTGGGGCACCTTCGCGGCCAACGCGGCGGGCAGCCTGCTGCTCGGGGTGCTGACCGGGGCCGCCGTCTCCGCGCCCGTGTACGCCCTGCTCGGCACGGGGCTCTGCGGGGCGCTGACGACGTACTCGACCTTCTCGTACGAGACGCTGCGGCTGGCCGAGTCCGGGCGGGCCTTCCTCGCGGGGGCGAACGTGGTGGCCTCGGTCCTCATGGGGCTCGGAGCGGTGTTCCTCGGCGCCGAGGTGGCGGGCGGGGCCGGGTTCGGGGGGTGACGCCACCGGCCGCCCATCGGTGGCGCGGCGGGCGTGTCCCCGGCGGGGTCCGGGGAGTTGGGTACACGCACCCGTTCCCGCGTTCCCTCCCGGAGGTGCCCCGTGCGCCCGTTCCCCGTTCCCGTCCGTTGGGCGGTCCTCACCGCGCTGATGCTGGGCGCCTCCCTCGGGTGCGTGAGCGTGGACGCGGAGGAGTCCGGCCCCCGCCCCACGAAGTCCGCCGGGGCGGCCGGGGCCGTCGAGGAACAGGACGGCGGGGTGCCCGGCGGGTCCGGGCGCTCCGGCCCGGGCGCCGGTGGCCGCCACCACACCGACCGGGCCGAGGGCGGGAAGCCGGACCCGAAGGACTCCGGGGACCCCGCCTCGCCCAGTCCCTCGGCGGCGGACCGGGGCCCGGGCCTGCCGACGCCCAGCGGGAGCGGCGCGGTCGTGGTGGTCCCGCCGGGGAGCACGGCGGGACCCGGTGATCCGGTCGTCACGGCCGCGCCCGTCACGCCCGACCCGACGCCGCCGGCCCCCACCGAACCGGCCCCGGGCGGCGACGCGGGCGGGGGTCCGGGGCAGCCCGCGGAGTCGCCGGCCGCGCCGCAGGAGCCGACGCCGCCCGCCGCGTCCCCGGCGGAATGACCGCCCGGCGCGGTGCTGCCGGCGTACGTCATCACCGCAGGTCGGAGGCGCTTTGGCGGAGTGCCGAAGAAGGGCGGTTTGCGCAAGGTGGGGGAGGGTGCGTATGGTAGTAGATCGTTTGATCCCATTGCCCGGCGCCGACACAGAAGAGCGCCGTGTGGCGCGTACTCTCCCTTGCCGTGGCTGGACCGCATTGAGGCGGTCGAAATTGCGAAAACACGGAGTTACGGGCGCGTGCCGAGACTCCGGAAGGTTTCGCATTTCGCATGTCAATTTCCAGTTCTGACCACACCGTCATGTCCGCAGACGCCGACACCGAGCTCGCGCAGACCGCCGAGCTCGCCGCCGAGGCCGTCGTGGCCGAGGCCGCTCCCGTCGCCGTCGAGGTGACCGAGGAGAAGGCCGCCGAGGCCGCCCCCGTCGTCGAGACCGAGTCCGCCGAGACCGTCTCCGCCGAGGACGCCGAGCCGACCCTCACCTTCGCCTCGCTGGGCCTGCCCGAGGGCATCGTCCGCAAGCTGGCGCAGAACGGCGTGACCACCCCCTTCCCGATCCAGGCCGCGACCATCCCGGACGCCCTGGCCGGCAAGGACATCCTGGGCCGCGGCCGTACCGGCTCCGGCAAGACCCTCTCCTTCGGTCTGCCGACCCTGGCCGCGCTGGCCGGCGGGCACACCGAGAAGAAGAAGCCCCGCGCGATCATCCTCACGCCGACCCGTGAGCTCGCGATGCAGGTCGCGGACGCGCTCCAGCCGTACGGCGACGTGCTCGGCCTCAAGATGAAGGTCGTCTGCGGCGGTACGTCCATGGGCAACCAGATCTACGCCCTGGAGCGCGGTGTCGACGTCCTCGTCGCCACCCCGGGCCGTCTGCGCGACATCATCAACCGCGGCGCCTGCTCGCTCGAGAACGTCCAGGTCGCCGTCCTCGACGAGGCCGACCAGATGTCCGACCTGGGCTTCCTGCCCGAGGTCACCGAGCTGCTCGACCAGATCCCCGGCGGCGGCCAGCGGATGCTCTTCTCCGCCACCATGGAGAACGAGATCGGCACCCTGGTCAAGCGCTACCTGACCAACCCGGTCACGCACGAGGTCGACAGCGCCCAGGGCAACGTCTCGACCATGTCGCACCACGTCCTCGTCGTGAAGCCGAAGGACAAGGCGCCGGTCACGGCCGCCATCGCCGCCCGCAAGGGCCGCACGATCATCTTCGTCCGCACCCAGCTGGGCGCCGACCGCATCGCCGAGCAGCTCATCGAGTCCGGCGTGAAGGCCGACGCGCTGCACGGCGGCATGACGCAGGGCGCCCGTACCCGCGTCCTCGAAGACTTCAAGAAGGGCTACGTCAACGCCCTGGTCGCCACCGACGTCGCCGCCCGCGGCATCCACGTCGACGGCATCGACCTGGTGCTGAACGTGGACCCGGCCGGCGACCACAAGGACTACCTGCACCGCTCGGGCCGTACTGCCCGTGCCGGCAAGTCCGGTGTCGTCGTCTCGCTGGCGCTCCCGCACCAGCGTCGCCAGATCTTCCGCCTGATGGAGGACGCGGGCGTCGACGCCTCGCGCCACATCGTCCAGGGCGCGGGCGTCTTCGAGCCCGAGGTCGCCGAGATCACCGGTGCGCGTTCGCTCACCGAGGTCCAGGCCGACTCCGCGAACAACGCCGCCAAGCAGGCCGAGCGCGAGGTCGCCGAGCTGACCAAGCAGCTGGAGCACGTGCAGCGCCGCGCCGGCGAGCTCCGCGAGGAGGCCGACCGCCTGGTGGCCCGTGCCGCGCGCGAGCGGGGCGACGACCCGGAGCAGGCGGTGGCCGAGGCCGTCGCCGAGGCGGAGGCCGCCGTCGAGGCCGCCGTCGCCGTGCCGGAGCAGCCGGTCCGCGAGGAGCAGCGCCGGGACGAGCGGGGCAACTACGAGCGCCGTGACAACCGCGGGGGCGACCGTGGCGGCTACCGCGGCGGCAACGACCGTCGTGACGACCGTCCGTCGGGCGGCTTCCGCTCGGGTGGCGACCGTCGTGACGACCGTGGTGGCCGTTCCTTCGAGCGTCGTGACGACCGTCCGTCGTTCAACCGCGACCGTCGTGACGACCGTCCGTCCGGTGGCTTCCGCTCGGGTGGCGACCGTCGTGACGACCGTGGGGGCGACCGTGGTGGCCGTTCCTTCGAGCGTCGTGACGACCGTCCGTCGTTCAACCGCGACCGTCGTGACGACCGTCCGTCCGGTGGCTTCCGCTCCGGCGGCGACCGTCGTGACGACCGTGGTGGCCGTTCCTTCGAGCGCCGCGACGACCGTCCGTCGTTCAACCGCGACCGTCGTGACGACCGCCCCTCCGGCGGCTTCCGCTCCGGTGGCAGCGACCGTCCGTTCAACCGCGACCGTCGTGACGACCGTCCGTCCGGCGGCTTCCGCTCCGGCGGCACGAGCGACCGCCCGCAGGGCCGTCGTGACGACCACCGCGGCAACACCGGTACGAACACCGGCAGCTTCGGCCGCCGCGACGACAAGCCCCGCTGGAAGCGCAACGGCTGACCGGTCGTCCGGACCGCCGGCCGGCGGCCCCGCGACCTGACGGCCGCTTGAGCCGTCCGATCCGACGCCAGGGCCCGTACACACACCGAGAGGTGGTGTACGGGCCCTGGCGCGTTGACGGAGGCGTACGGAGGGAGGCCCCGGACACGGCGGGGCCGGTGAGGGGCGGGGCCGGCGTGCGTCGCCGGTGTGCTTCGCCCGCACCTCGCGCCCGTGCCCGTACCGCGGTTCACAAGGTCACGATCCGGCTGCCGGGAGGCCTTCCGGCGGCCCGCTTCCCCGCCGCGGCGGCCCATCACGGGATACCGGATCGGCTCGCGGGTCCGGGCGGGCTATGCTCGTGGGTGATCCGGTAGGGGCCGTTAGCTCAATTGGTCAGAGCAGCGGACTTTTAATCCGTTGGTTGTGGGTTCGAGTCCCACACGGCCTACCGAGCGCAGGGCGGGGGGAGAACCCCTCCGATCTGCTGCGCAGCGCCCCGACAGGCTCCGGCCGGTCGGGGCGCTCCGTCGTTTCCGGGAGACGTCCGGAGGCCGGTTCAGCGGGGCGGCAGGTGCTCGGTGGCGTCCGCGACGATCCGGGCGGCGACCTGCTCCCGGTGCGTGTCCAGGTAGAAGTGGCCGCCCGGGAAGACGTGGAAGCGGGCGGGCCGGGCTCCGGTGGCGGGGGCCCAGCCGGTGAGCTCTCCGGGGGAGGCGGCCGGATCGTCGCGGCCCGCGAAGACGGACAGCGGGACGGCCGGTCCGAGGCGGCCCGGCGGTTGCCGGTAGGTGGCCGTCGCGGTGAAGTCCGCCCGGAGCGCGGGGGCGAACATGCTCCACAGCCGGGAATCCGTCAGGAGCTCCGGGGGCGTGCCGCCGAGCGTGATGAGCCGTCGCCGGAGGGCGTCGTCGGTCAAGGGGCCGGGCACCGGCGGCTGGGTGCTGCCCGGTCCGGCGCGGCGGGGCGGCGGACAGGCGGACACACCGAGCCAGGAGGGGGCCACGAGGCCGTTCCCGACGAGTGCGTGGGCCAGTTCGTGGGCGACCAGCGCGCCCATGCTGTGGCCGAAGAAGGCCATGGGCCGGTCGGCCCAGGGCTCGATGGCCTCCTCGAAGAAGGCGACGAGACTTTCGACGGTGTCGAGGGGCGGCGCTCCGAGGAGGGCGCCTCTCCCCGGCGCCTCCATCAGGCAGATCTCCCACTCCGGGGGGAAGAGCGGCACCCAGCTCCGGAAGGCCAGGTGCGAGCCACCGGCGTGGTGGAAGAGGAAGAGGCGCTGCCGTGCCCCCGGCACGGGCCGGGGGCACACCACAGCGTCGCGGGCCGCGGTCAGGTGGGTCACGATCCGTCCGTTCCAGGTCGTCTCAGCCGCGGTACACGCTGAAGCGCTTGGTGAGGGTGCGGACGAGCTCGTGCTCGCCGAGGACGCCGACCGCGCACACGGTGAGCTCGCCGGGCGCGGACCGGGCGATCAAGTCCCGGTACTCCTCGAAGGAGTTGCTGAGCGCCCGGCCCTCGACGGTGAACACCGCGGTGGGCAGGTCCTCGGCGCGGGCGGCCTCCGCGAGGGCTGTCAGGTGGCTGCTGCGGCCGGAGAGCACCATGGTGTTGAAGCGGATGCCCGCGTGCAGTGAGCCCTCCGTGTCCCGTACGTCGTCCGCGTAGACGCGGTCGTCGAGGCGCGCCAGTTGTCCCATGACGATCGCGGAGGCGTTGGCGACGGCTCCCGCGTCGAGCGATTTGTCGACGGCGATGGCGGTGCGCAGGAGTCCGGAGGTCACAGCCGGTCCTTGCGCTCGAAGACGACGAAGCTCATGGGCGTGCCGGCCGACAGCACCTCCAGAGTCCTGAGGCCGTAGTGGTCCGCGCAGAGCTGGTTGGTGATGGCGGCGGCCCGGCCCGGGTTCTCCAGGGCGTCGCGGCACGCGGTGCTGTTGGAGGTGGCCTGGATCGCCCGGTCGGTCCGTCCTTCGACGGACGTTTCGAACAGGACCCTGGTCGCCGGGTGGTAGTAGACGGTGTCGAACCGGCGCAGCGCGGCGTGTTCCTCGGGGGCGGCCAGGACCATGTCCGGGAGCGCGCTGACGAATGCCTCGACGGCGCGCAGACGCGGGTCGAAGAAGAAGGAGCGGATCTCCGGATATGCCCCGGCGACGAGCAGCGCGTCGTGCCGGCCGTCCTTCACCGACTCGGCGGCGAGCTCGAACGAGGGGTACCCGGACAGTCGGCCGGCCCGTCCCTTGGCCGAGGCCCAGCGCATGCCCACGGTGACGCTGCAGGTCAGGCCCGCGGGGTCGTCGGCGAGGGTGGCCGCCGAGCGGTAGCGCGGCGTGTGGACGACCTCGGCGGTGAATGCCTCGGTCTCCTGATAGGTGTCGAACTGGGTGATCAAGAAAGGTCCCCTCCTTCGGCGGCGAAGGGAAGGGGATAATCACTGCGCGATGTCATAGAAACCCATTCCGTCGAGATATCGGATCGTTCCCATGTCGCGGATGACTATCTCTTCCACTTCATGCATGAGATTGATGATCACGGGATATGTCGTGTCGTCCACGGTAGGCACGATCCGGTCCCCTGGCCTGGTCAGCTGCCACAGTTCACGGAAGCTTTCCATCGAGGTAATCCGCTCGATGTCCCGGTACCCCGAGAGTTTGCCTTCGACCGGAGAAATCAAAGCCACCCAGGCGAAATACCGGTCGATCTCGTAGGGCTCGCCCCGGCGGGCGAGGAATCGCCGCGGCCGGAGGTACGCGTCGACGGCCCAGTCGAGCTGGGACTCGCCGGTGGCCAGTTGCGCGTAGTACGGCAGGTCGCCCCCCGACAGCCGGGCTCCGGCCTCGATGAGACAGGGGCCCTGCGGGGTCATCTTGAGTTCGACGTGCGCGGGGCCGTTCCGGATCTCCAGCGCGTCCAGCACGGCGAAGGCGTACTCGACCAGCGCGTCCTGCACCTCGCCGCGGCGCGGCACTATGTAGCAGGCGCCGGACATGTCGGTGACGCCGTTCACCGAGTACCGGGAGCTCCGCCAGATCTCGGCGGCGTGGTGCTGTCCGTCGAGGCTGGCCGTGTTGACGATGTACTCCGTCCCCACCAGGTATTCCTGGGCGAGGACGGCCGTGTTGGTGGCGGCGAAGACGTCGGGGGAGCCCATGAGGCGGCGGAACGCTTCGGCCGATTCCCGCGGGGTGTCGCAGAACGAGACGCCGTCGCCGCCCGCGCTGCGCAGCGGCTTGACGACGATCCGGCCGCCGGTCTCCCGGTGCCAGGCGACCAGTTCGGCCTCGGTCTCGACGCGCAGCTGCCGGGCCGTGCGCAGGCCCGCGGCGCTGACGGCCTCCGTCATCAGGGCCTTGTCCCTGCGGGCCTCGCTGAGGCGGGTGCCGTTGGAGGAGGGGAGCCCGAGGGCCTCGCTGAGGACGTCGGCGAAGGCGACACCGTACTCTCCGCCGGCCACCACCGCGGTCGGCCGGTAGGGGGCCAGTTCCTTCAACGTCCGGTCGAGGTCTCCGTCGTGGACGATGTTCGCCGCGTAATTCTCCAGCGTCGGCCGTGACGACCGGTATACGGCGGGCGGTTCCGGAGCGCTCTGGACGCGCACGCACGGGAATCCGGCCCGGATGAATGCGGGCGCTATGTGGCGGGCGGTCTGGGGAACTCCGTGCGAGGCCGTCTCATAGGTGTCCACGAGAACGACATGCGAATGTCCCCCCGTAGGAGAATTGTTGCTCACTGTTTCCTCCGTCGCATGGTGCGGCGTCGCACATCCTTCATGGCTTGATTACGATCGGTCAACTCGCATCTCAGTATCTGGGCTGCGGACGGCATTAGACAGCTCTCGACATTCCGGCCGTTACCGTGCAAAGATTCCCGCCCATGTGGACCAAGCAGGAGGCCGGTGCCGCAAGGTACTTTTCGGTCATATTCAAGGCGAGATTCGGCGGGCTGCCCAGACCTTTCTGGATTCTCTGGGCGGGCACTCTGGTCAACCGCCTCGGCACGATGGTCATCCCTTTTCTCTCTTTTTATCTCAGTCTCGAACGGGGATTCACCGCCACCGAAGTCGGCGTCGTCCTCGCCGTGCTGGGGGTGGGGAGCGTGCTCTCCCAGCCGATCGGCGGGGTGATCGCGGACCGCTGGGGCCGGCGCGTGGCGCTGACCGGAGGCATGCTGGCCACCGGCGCACTCATGCTGACCTTGGGTTATGCCGAGAGCACCCCGGTCACCGTGGTCGTGGTCTTCCTCCTCGGCGTCACCCTCGACCTGTTCCGGCCCGCGTCCCAGGCGATCGTCGCCGACCTGATCCCGGCCGAGGGACGCCCGAGGGCCTTCGGCATGCTGCTCTGGGCGGTGAACCTGGGCTTCGCCCTCTCCATGGCGCTCGGCGGGGCGCTGGCCAGGGAAGGATTCCTCACCCTGTTCTGGATCGACGCCCTGAGCTGCGCCCTGTTCGGTGCGCTTGTCTGGCGGGGCGTACCGGAACCCTCCGTTCAACAGGTGAAAACCAGCCAGGGCCGGGTCTCCGACGTCCTGCGGGACCGGGTGATGGTCGCCTTCGTCTGCCTGACCCTCCTGTGCGCCTTCGTCTTCGTCCAGGCCCTCACCACGCTGCCGCTCGCCATGGAGCGCAACGGCCTGCCCACGTCCTCGTACGGTCTGGTGATGGCCGTCAACGGCCTGACCGTCGTGGTGCTCCAGCCGCTTCTCGGACACCGGCTCGGGATGCTCGACCGCAACCGCGGGCTGATGCTCGGCATGGTGCTGATGGGCGCGGGCAACGCGGCCACCGCCTGGGTGTCCGGCACGCTCGGGTACGGCATGGCGGTCGCCGTGTGGACGGTGGGCGAGGTCCTGCTGACGTCGATCGGCTCCACGCTCGTCGCCGACCTCGCCCCGGCGCACCTGCGCGGCCGGTACAACGGCCTGTACGGACTCGCCTGGGGACTCGGAACCTTCACCGCGCCCCTCGGCGGCACCCGCCTGCTGGAGGCGGGCGCCCCCGTCCTCTGGTACACCTGCGCCGCGCTGTGCGGTGCCGCGGCCCTCGGACAGTGGGCCCTCGGCGGCCCGGTCCGGCGCCGGGTCCTGGAAGCCGCCGGCGCCTGAACCGGTCCGCCCGCTCACACCCGGCTCGCGGTCCCGCGCCGCCCCGCCTCCCGCAGGGCGGCCTGGTCGAGCTTGCCCGAGGGGGGTGAGCGAGCCGTCGGGCAGGGCGCGGGCGAGGCGGGTGCCGCGCACGTACAGTCGCACGCACCGGCGTGGCCCGCGGCCCGGGCGCCCGCGGTTTCGGCGCGGACGCCCGCGGTGTCAGTCGGCGGTCTCCGTGCGGAAGCGCTCCGCGGCGCGGAGGAAGCGGTCGTTGGCGGCCTGCTCCCCGATGCTGATCCGGACGCCCTCGCCGTCGAAGGCGCGCACCAGGATGCCCTCGTCCTCGCAGACGCGTGTGAACGCGGCCGTGTGCTCATGGGTGGCGAGCCACACGAAGTTGGCGTGCGACGGCGGGACCGTCCACCCCTGGGCGGTCAGCGCGGCGGTCACCCGGTCCCGCTCGGACACGAGCGCGGCCACCCGTTCCAGCATCGGCCCGACCGACTCCAGGGAGGCGACGGCCGCGTCCTGGGCGAACTGGGTCACACCGAACGGAACGGCCGTCTTCCGCAGCACCTCCGTGACGGGTTCGTGCGCCACGGCGAAGCCGATCCGCAGGCCCGCGAGCCCGAACGCCTTCGAGAAGGTGCGCAGCACACAGACGTTGGGCCGGTTCCGGTACATCTCGATGCCGTCGGGATAGTCGTCGTCCCGGACGAACTCGATGTACGCCTCGTCCAGGACCACCAGCACGTCGGAGGGGACCCGGTCCAGGAACCGTTCCAACTCCGCCCGGCGGACGATGGTTCCGGTGGGGTTGTTGGGATTGCAGACGAAGACGAGCCTGGTGCGCGGGGTGATCGCCGCGGCCATCGCGTCGAGGTCGTGCACGGCCCGCGCGGTGAGCGGGACCCGGACGGAGTCCGCGCCCACGATCTGGGTGAGCACCGGGTACGCCTCGAACGACCGCCAGGCGAAGAGGACTTCGTCCCCGGGCTGGGCCGTCGCCTGGAGCAGCTGCTGGGTGACCCCCACCGAGCCGGTGCCGGTCGCGATGTGGGTCTCCGGCACGTCGAGGTATTTGGCGAGCTGCCGGACGAGGTCCCCGCACGCCGCGTCGGGGTAGCGGTTGATGCCGGCCGAGGCCGCTACCGCCCGTTCCACCACGCCGGGGAGCGGCGGGAACGGGTTCTCGTTGGAGGAGAGTTTGTAGGTGCGCTCGTGCTTCTGACCGGAGGAACTCACCGAGCGGCCCGGCCGGTAGGCGGGTATGAGTTCGAGATCCGGCCTCGTTCTGGGTTCCCGCTCGCCCACTTGGACGTCCTCCTCGATCCACGACTGCGATGAGCGGCCATGATCCGTTATTCTTCCGACCCGCTCAAGGTCCCGGCGCCGGCCGGCACGGTGTTCCCTGCCGTTCCTCCCGTCCGCCGGCCCGCGCGGTGTTCCCTGCCGCCGCCGTCCGCCACCGGTGGCCGGGCGGGCGCGCCGGTCCGTCAGCCGAGCATGCCCATCTCGTCGCTCCCGACCTCCACTTCGGCGTGCGGGACCGTGACCTCGACGGGACGTCCCAGGTCGGTGAAGGTCAAGGTGCTGACGGACGACCCGGCGGTCCCCATCTGGAGGGTCATCCGTATCCGGACCGCCCGTCCCTGCCTGTCCACCCACACGTCGACGGGCACGAAGATCTCGCCGTCCAGCAGGTCGCGCAGCTTCTCCGCGGTCTCCAGCGGCTCCTTCGCCATCCTCAGTGTCAGCGCCGCGTAGGGGAGTCGGCCGCGGTAGTGGGTGGCCGGAGCGGAACCCACCTTCTCCGTGCCGGACATGTCGAAGTCCGTTGCCATGGCTGCCTGTTCGAGCGTGTACTCCGGGTCGTTCGCGGGCGACCGCAGCATGTGCTGGGCCTCGATGGCGGACCGGTCGACGGCCGTCCATTCCAGCGTCTCCGCCCCCGCGGAGCCCCGCATGTAGACCTTCTCGTCGGTGAAGACCTCTTCGAACCGGGCCACCGAACCCACGCTGACGTCCGTGGTGCCCCGGTGGTGGGTGAAGTCGTACGTGCCCGCGCCGGAGAGGGTGTACGTCGCTTCCCCTCCCGTGCCCAACTCCGTGCGGTGCGCGGTGTGTGCCGTCGTGCGGCGGGTCGCGTCGACGGCGGCCAGGACGGTTCGTGTGGGATCGGCGCTCGCGCTCGGCGAGGGGGACCGGCTCTCCGCCGCGCGCGTCCCGTCCGTCGGCGTGGACGTACCGCATCCTCCCGCGAGCAGGGCGGCGCAGGCGAAGGTGAGGAAGAGGGCGCGGCGAGGCAAGACGGACTCCGGATGACGTGGAGCGGTGGTGTGCGACCCGATGCGGCACCCCTACCGCTCCGGCCAGCCTATGTATCTGTGTGAGCGCTGTGCGCGAGCGCCTTCCTGATGCGGTGGCCTCGGCTGCGGGCCGGGGGCCGGCAATCCGGGGAGCCGGGTGGGTGGGCGTAGGCGTCGGGGCGGGCGCCCGAGGCCGAGTGGCCCTGCGCCGTGATCACGGCAGGACCCGTGATGGCCCGGTCGCAGTCGACGCAGATGCGGGGGATCACTGGCGGGCCGCCCGCCACGCGCGGCTCAGCCGGGCGGCGATCTCGCACTCGGCCCGGTCCGAGCGGCAGGCCGCGCACTCGGAGGTGTGCGTGATCAGGGTGCGGTACTCCGCGTCTCCGGGGGCGGGGTTCCCGGCCGGTTCTGGCATGTCGGATCTCCTTGGTCTCGGAGCGGGGTGGTCGATCTCGGCCCACACCCGGGCGATGCCGTCGGCGCCGGCCTCGTGGCCGAAGCGGTCGCCGTGCGCCAGCGTCATGAGGATCGTGCTGTGGATGGCGCTGCTCAGCGGGGAGGGGAGGGCGGCGTCGACCCGGAACGCGCCGGGCGTCTCGGTCACCTGCGGCTCGGCGCCGGTCGCGGCGGCGAGCATGCCCGCAAGGGCAACAACGCGCGGCGGCACGGAGGGCATGGCTCTCCCCTGGATGAGGTCATCACGTTTCGTGATGCTGAATATTCAGCTTCGACCTGATGGGTTAGCTTTGTCAATGTCCGACTTCCACGGCTGGGAGCTGTGCATATGCCTCGCGACACCCCTTACCTTCAGGTGGCCGACGCCCTCCGTGACCGCATTCGGTCGGGCGAATGGGCCGTGGGCGACAAGCTGCCCAGCCGTGCCCGGATCGCCAAGGAGTACGAGGTCGGCGCATCCGTCGCGCAGCGTGCCATGGAGCGGCTCACCATCGAGGGCATCCTCGAAGGCCGCGCCGGGTCCGGCACGTACGTCCGCCGGCCGCGTGAGCGCGGGCGCATGATCCGTACCAAGAGCCCCGAACGCCACAGTCCCTCGTTCTTCCGTGCCGTTCTCAACGCCCAGGACCACGAGGGGACATGGGAGTCGCGCTCCGCCGCCCGCACGCCCGCGCCCGAGCGCATCGCGGAGCGGCTGGGCATCGAGCCCGGTGACCTCTGCGTCGTCACGGACTACGAGTTCCTCATGGAGGGGCTGCCCGTTCAGCTCTCCCGGAGCTGGGAACCGATGGCGATCACCGGGGACACCCCGGTCGTGCTTCCCGAGATGGGCCCGCACGCCGGGATCGGTGTGGTCGAACGGATGCGGTCGATCGGCGTCCGCGTCGTACGCGCCGTCGAGATCCCGCGTCCGGCCCGCGCCAATCAGGAGCAGGCAAACCTCCTCGGCATCAGCATCGGCGGTCTGATCACCGAGTTGGAGCGCACCTTCTACGACAGTGACGGCCGCCCGGTCGAGACCGCGGACATCGTGGTGCCGGACGTGCGGTGGGAGATCGCGTACGAGATCGCCGTCGAGCAGCGCGAGTAGGGGCTGTCCGTGCGGGCCCGGACGTGACGCCGCCCCCGCCGGGCCGTATGGCCGGGCGGGGGCGGCGTGCTTCGTGCTCCAGGGTGCTTCGTGCTCCAGGGTGGTCAGGCGACGGTCGGGGCCTTGGCCTCGGCCGACCCGGTCGTGGTCGCCCCGGTGGTGACTGCCTCGGTGGTGACCGGTTCGGTGGTGACTGCCTCGGCGGCAGCTGTCGGTCTCGCCGCACCGGCCGCCACGTCGGCCGTCACGTCGGCCGTCACGTCGGCCCGCGCGGCGGCTTCGGCCGCCGCCGCCCGGGCCGCCGACGCCGCCTTGCCCTGGTGGATCATCAGGCCGATGAAGCCCGCCAGGAAGCCGCTGATCAGACCGGATATCGCGTTGTTCAGTGCGTTGGTGCCCTCGCCGTCCGGCATGCCGATGAGGAAGTAGACCACCACCGCGCTCATCACGGCACCGGCGAGACCGCCGATGATCGCGCTCGCCGCCGAGGTGCGCACCCGGGCCCCGAGCGATGTGTCCGAGGGGGCGGAAGGGGCGGGAGTGGCAGAGGTGGTCATGGCGGAGTCCTCCAGGAGGGGCTGCGATGCGGGACCGGGGGCGCGGCCGGTGCCGGGGCAGGGCGAAACCGCCGCCTCGGGGGTACGCGTCCTCACGGGCAGCCCGCCGGTTCTGGGGGATGCAGCCATATCCTTGGCCAGAAGAGCACGCGTGGCAACTACCTGCCGTAAAAGCGTCGTTGAGCCATGAACTGCCACGCTTTGGGCCCAACTGGGGTGCTCTGTGGCCGCGATGGTGTGGCGCTCATGCGCCTGCGGGAGGAACGCACCCTGACCGGCGGGTGATTGCCGGTCCTCCGTGTTCCTTCCGGGTCCCGGTGCGTTCCTGTCGGCGCGCGTGCCGAGGAGGCGGTGCGGGCCGGCTTCCCGGACGGCCGTACGCCGGGGTGGTCAAGAGTCCGTTCAGGATGGCGTAGAGTTGTGTTCACCGACGCGGGGTGGAGCAGCTCGGTAGCTCGCTGGGCTCATAACCCAGAGGTCGCAGGTTCAAATCCTGTCCCCGCTACTGAAGGCCCGGGCCCGGCACGCACAGCGTGCCGGGCCCGAGTCGTTTCCGTGTGTGCGTGCGCGGCTCGTCGCCCGCTCGCACCCGGGTGCGGGCGTGGAAGCGATCCGGGTGTGGTCCCCGTGTGCGGTCGTGGACGCGGTCCCCGGGCGTAACGATCTGCCGGACCGGGCATGAACTGGTCCATCCAGGAAATGTCTCGCACGCCTGCGCGGTCCGTGCCGTCCGGCCGAACGTGTGGACGTGCGCCCGGACGTCCGGGGCAGCCGCTCCGCCGCTTCCGTGCGCGGCGCCGGGGTCGCCGTGCGCGGAACTCGTCGCCTCGCCGGTCCTGACCACCCGGCGTACACCGGCGCTGGGGGGCGCTCGAAAGGGAGTCGTGCGCTCCCCCCTATGGACGACGAGGGGTCGCCGCGCGGCGCGGTTCGGGCCAGCCTGGGCAGGGCGCGGTAGGTTCCGCAGCCGTGGCGGGACAGGGCAGGAGAAGCGCAGAGGTGGGGAAACCGCTGTACGAGCATGGCTGGATGGCCGGGGGTGTGGGCGCCCGGCGTTTCGTGCGGATGCTGCCTGCCCTGCTCATCGCCGGCGGACTCGTCTTCGACATCGCCTCACCGCCCCGCTTCACGGCGGTGCCCCTGTTCGTCGCCGCCCCCCTGATCGCCGCGCCGTTCGCCTCCCGGGCCGGAACCATCCGGATCGGTGTCGCCTCGCTCGCCGCCGTCATCGCGATGCGGGTGTACGTGGGCACCATCGGGCAGATCGTCCCCGTCATCGAGACGCTCACCGTCTTCACCGCGGCCGTGCTCGCGCTCGTCATCAACGGGGTCGTACGGCGCGGCAACGAGCAGCTCGCCTCGGCCCGGATCATCGCGGAGACGGCCATGCGCGCGGTGCTGCCCGTCCCCGCCGACCGGGTCGGCGGGCTCCATGTCGCCGCGCGCTACGAGGCGGCGCAGGCGGACGAGTACGTCGGCGGCGACCTCTTCGCCGTCGCGGACACCCCGTACGGCGTACGCCTCGTGCTCGGTGACGTACGCGGCAAGGGGCTCGACGCGGTCGAGGCGGTGGCGGTGATCATCGGCGCCTTCCGGGAGGCCGCCGAGCAGGAGGAGACGCTGGAGGGGGTGGCGCAGCGGCTGGAACGTGCCCTGGCCAGGGACGCCGCGCGGCGCGGCGGGCTGGACCCGGTGGAGGGGTTCGTCACCGCGGTGCTCGCCGAGGTCCCGGAGGGCTCGGCGACCTTGCGGATCGTCAACCGGGGGCACCCCGAGCCCCTGCTGCTCCATGCCGGAGGGGCGCTGGACGTGCTGCGGCCGAGCATGCCCGCGCTGCCCCTCGGCATGGCGCTGGGCGCCTGGCCGGACCGGGTGGACGAGTGGGAACTCCCGCCGGGCGCGACGCTGTTGACCTACACGGACGGGCTTTCCGAGGCGCGCGACCGGGCGGGTGTGTTCTACGACCCGGCGGAGCGGCTGCGCGGGCGGATCTTCCCCGGCCCCGACGAGCTGCTGACGGCGCTCACCGACGACGTCCGGCTGCACACCGGTGGCCGCTCGACGGACGACCTGGCGCTGCTGGCGGTCGCCCGGCCGGCGGAGGACCAGCCGGAGCGCCGGACCACCGTGCCGATCGTGGGCCGCGGGAACGGCTGACGCGGGCCCGCCGGCCGTCGCCCCGGGGCTTCCCCGAGCCGGCCCGTGGTTCTCCCGACCCCTCCCGTGGTTTTCCCGGGGTGCGCCCCGGCCCGTCGGGCGGACGCGGCGACGGTCCGTAGCAGAGCGGTGCCGCTCGATAACATATGACACACCGTCAGAAAAGCGGGGGCGCTCCGGCTGTCCGTAAGTCGCCCTGATGAGTGGTGATATGCCCTGGTAAATCCCGCCCCGAAGTGGGAATGATCAAGGGGAACAGCTTGGAATCGGAGCCGTCTGTCTATTAACGTTCGATAACGCAGCGCGGTCGTCCCAGCCGTCGTCAGAGACGGCGCCGTGCGCGAGCGCCGAATTCCGCAAGGGAACCGGGGAACCACTTCTTGGGGTGAATCGGACACCTGTGTCTCCTCGGAGACGTCAGGCGCCCGTAGGAGACCTTCCTGCTCCGAACCCGTCAGCTAACCCGGTAGGCGAGAAGGAAGGAAAGGAGTGCGCCTCCGTGGCGTCCAACCAGCCTGCCCCCGAAGCCCCGTCACCTTCTGCCACGCTCGACGGTTTCGGTTCCCCCGGCGACTCCGACAAGGCGTGGGAGGAATGGAACCCCACCGAGGATTCCCTCCGCCCCGTACGCGGCCGGCACCGTGTGGCCAAGCAGCGCGGTCTCGCGCGTAGTTCCACCGTCCTCGGGGTCGGCGTCATCGCGGCTGTCGGTGCGGGCGGCATGGCCACCGCGCAGAGCAAGCCGCCGGTCTCCATCTCTCTTCCCGATTCGCTCGCGGACAACCTTCCGGATGCCAAGTCCGTCCCCGGGCTGGGCGCTCTGATCACCGCGGTCGAGTCCGACGACACCCCCGAGCCGGTGGTGTCGGCCGCGCCGTTCACCACGGCCGGGCTCACCACGGCCGAGACCGAGCAGGGTGCCACCGACGCGGGTGAGGCCCTGCGCGCCCGCATCCTCCAGCAGGCCGAGCAGCAGCGGTCCGCCGCCGACGCGGACGCGAAGGCGGCCGAGGAAGCGGCGGCAGCCACCAAGGCCGCCACCGAGGCGAAGAAGCAGCAGGGCGAGGCGGAGGCGAAGGCCGCCGCGGAGAAGAAGGCGGCCGAGGAGGCCGCGGCGAAGAAGGCCGAGGCCGAGAGGCTCGCCAAGCTCGCCGCCAGTTACGCGCTCCCCACCTCCTCGTACACGATCACCTCCACCTTCGGCGAGGCCGGCACGATGTGGGCCTCCGGGCAGCACACCGGGCTCGACTTCGCCGCGCCGACCGGCACCCCGGTCAAGGCCGTGCACGGCGGAACGGTCAAGTCCGCGGGCTGGTCGGGCTCGTACGGGTACCGCACGGTCCTGGAGCTCGACGACGGTACGGAGATCTGGTACTGCCACCAGTCCTCCATGGACGTGGTCGTCGGCCAGCAGGTCAGCACCGGCGACACCATCGGCCGCGTCGGAGCCACCGGCAACGTCACCGGCCCGCACCTCCACCTCGAAGTCCACACCCCGGACGGCACCGGCATCGACCCGATGGCCTGGCTGACCGACAAGGGCCTCGCGGTCTGACGCTCCGCGTCCCCGAGCCCACCGAACCCCGGCAGCCCTGCCGCTCTTCCCCCCCCCAGGACGTCAGGGCTGCCGGTTCTCCCTCCCCCCGGAGCACGGACGCCGCGTACCCGCGAGGAGCGCGCCTCCGGCGGGGCCGGCCACGATCGGAGCCGTACCGGGATCACGAGCGGAGCTGTACCGGAATACGGGCCTCCGTCCGGTCCGTTGAACCGTTCATGACTTCATCTCTCCGCAAGCTCGGCACGGCCGGTGCCGAGGTCTTCCCCCTCGCCCTCGGCGGCAACGTCTTCGGCTGGACCGCCGACGAGGCGCAGTCCTTCGCGGTCCTCGACGCCTACACCGCGGCCGGCGGCAACTTCGTCGACACCGCCGACGCGTACTCGGCCTGGGCCCCCGGCAATCAGGGCGGCGAGTCCGAGACGCTCATCGGCGCGTGGCTCAAGTCCCGCGGCAACCGCGCGGACGTCGTCGTCGCCACCAAGGCCGGTGCCCACCCCGAGTACCGGGGGCTCGCACCCGCCACCGTCAGGCGCGCGGTGGAGGAGTCGCTGCGGCGCCTCGACACCGACTACATCGACCTCTACTACACGCACTACGACGACGAGAGCGTCCCGGTGGAGGAGATCGTCACCACCCTCGACCAGCTGGTGAAGGAGGGCAAGGTCCGCGAGATCGGCGCCTCCAACATCAGCCCCGAGCGCCTGCGCGCCTCCCTCGCGTTCTCCGAGCGCGAGGGACTGGCCCGTTACGTCGCCCTCCAGCCGCACTACAACCTGGTCTCCCGCGCCACCTACGAGGGTCCCGCGCAGGACCTCGCCGCCGAGACCGGTCTCGGCGCGGTCCCGTACTCCGCGCTGGCATCCGGCTTCCTCACCGGCAAGTACCGCCCCGGTACCCGGGTGGAGAGCGCCCGCGCCGAGAAGGCCGGCGCGCACCTGGACTCCGAGCGGGGGCGGAAGGTGCTGAGCGCGCTCGACGCCGTCGCCGAGGCGCACGGGGCCGAGATCGCCACCGTCGCGCTGGCCTGGCTCGCGTCCCGCCCCACGGTCGTGGCACCGATCGCCTCGGCGCGCACGCCCGAACAGCTCCCCGCGCTGCTCGCGGTCGCCGACCTCGCGCTGACCGACGAGGAACTGGACCGGCTCACCGAAGCCTCCGCCTGAGCACGCCTTACTGCGGCGGATGCAGATAGGGGTTGTGCCCGCCGTACTGCCGGTGCGGAGGCGGCTGTTCGTTGGCCGGGGCCGGGGCCGGGGCCGGGGCGGGGGCGGGGGCCGGGGGCGCGTACCCCCGGGCCGCGTGGGCCCCGTGCGCCGCGTGGGCTCCGTGCGCCCGGTGTCCCGCGTGCGCACCATGTGCGCCATGCGCCGTGTGGGCTCCGGCGCCGTACGGGACGGGCACCGGGCGGTGGACGGCGGGGCGGAACACGCTGCGGGCCGCCTGGCTCAGCGCGGGGGCGGCGACCTCGCGGCGCTCCCACAGGTGGTGCAGCAACTCCTGTTCGCGCGCCGCGAAGTCGGCGCCCACCGCACCGCGCCGGGCGTCCCGCCGCAGCGCGGCCAGCGAGGTCGCGAACGACTCGTACTCCGCGACGGCACGGGCCGCCGCCCGGCCCCTGGCCCGGTCCGACGCCCCGTGCCAGTGCCGCGCCAGGTCGCGCGCCATGCCCCGGGCACGCATCGAGCCCAGCGCGAGCGGCTCGGCCGGAGTGAGCCAGCCGGCCACCGCGTACGCCGGGAACTCGGCGGTGAGCGTCCGCAGTTCCCGTCTGCGCGACCAGATCGCCAGCCAGGTCAGCAGCCCGAACACGGGCATCATGAAGACGCCGTAGACCAGGTAGAAGCCGTACGGACGCCAGGTCGCCGAACCGTTCCACAGGGCGTGCATGCCCATCGCCAGCAGCAGCCCCAGCACCGGCAGCGCGATCCGGCCGGCCCTGCGGAGCCGCCCGGCGGCGGCCAGGCCGAAGCCGATGCCCGTGAGTGTGGTGAACACCGGGTGCGCGAAGGGCGACAGGACGATCCGCACGAAGAAGGTGCCGACCGTCACCGAGGCGATTCCCACCGTCCCCAGCTGCCGGTCCTCGCCGAAGGCACTGCCGAGATAGAGGATGTTCTCGCTGAACGCGAACCCGGTCGCGGTGAAGCCCGCCGCCACGATCCCGTCGACGACCCCGCTGAACTCCCTTCTGCGGAACAGGAAGAGCATCAGCACGGCGGCGCCCTTGGCGCTCTCCTCGACGATCGGCGCGACGACCGTGGCGCCCAGGGTGTCGGCGCCCGAGGGGTCCGCCGAGAGGTTCGCTATCAGGTACGTCGCGTAGGAGTTCGCGACGATCGCGACCAGCGCCGCCGCGCACGAACCCCAGGCGAAGGCGAACAGCAGATTCCGCCACGGCGCCGGTTCGACCCGGTCCAGCCAGCGGAACGCCGTCATCAGGAGCGGCACCGGCAGCACCGCGAGCCCGAGACCGACGAGGAACCCCTCGGTGCCGGTCTCCCTGCGCACGAGCGCCAGGATGAGCAGCCCGCAGATGGCCAGCGTGACGATCACCGCGCCCGCGCGGAAGGCCCTGCTGCGCCACACCATCCCGACGCGGCGCGGGCGGTACCGCCAGTGGGCACGCTCCGGGACGGCGCCCAGAATCTCGCCGATCCGCTGCTCCTCGAGCACGGGCACGGCGGGCTGGGACTGCTGGTGCTGCTCTGACCCGGCGGACATGTCCCGACCCTAACGAGCGGGACCGACAGACGACCAGGAGGTCCCGCCCGGCCCGGGGCGAGGGGCCGGGCGGGCTCCCGGCCCTCTCGGACCCCGGCCCTCTCGGACCCCGGCGAATCAGACCCTGGCGAACAGCAGGTCGTGGACGACATGGCCCTTGTCCAGGCCCTGCCCCTCGAACCGGGTCAGTGGCCGGAACGCGGGACGCGGGGCGTAGCCGCCGTCGGGCCGGGTGTTCTCGAACCGGGGGTGCGCGGTGAGCACCTCCAGCATCTGCTCCGCGTACGGCTCCCAGTCGGTCGCGCAGTGGATCACCGCGCCCGGCTTCATCCGCCCCGCCACCAGGTCCAGGAAGTCCGGCTGGATCAGCCGCCGCTTGTGGTGGCGGACCTTGGGCCACGGGTCGGGGAAGTACACCCGCAGGCCGTCGAGGGACTCCGGCTTCAGCATCTCGCGGAGCAGGATGATCGCATCGCCGTTGGCGACCCGCACGTTGGTCGAGCCGGCCTGGTCGGCGAGGCGCAGGAGGTTGCCCTGGCCCGGGGTGTGCACGTCGACGGCGAGGATGCCCGTGGCCGGGTCGTCCGCCGCCATCTGCGCGGTGGCCTCACCCATGCCGAACCCGATCTCCAGCACGACCGGCAGCCCGCCGAACATCTGGTCGAGGTCGAGCACGCTCAGGCCGTCGATGTCGAAGCCCCACTGCGGCCAGAGGCGTTCGAGCGCGTCCTGCTGGCCCACCGTGACCCGGCTGCGGCGCGGCTGGAAGCTGCGGATGCGGCGCTCGTGGTGCGAGCCGGCCGGGTCGGCGGCCGGGCCGCCGGGGAAGCGCGGCTCCTGGCGCAACCGGCGCTGCCGGTCGAAGGAGGCGGCCCGGCGGGCGGCGGCGTCGGCCGCTTCCGCGTCGGCCGTGTCCACGGCGGCCGTGTCCTCGGGGGTGCTCGCGGGGGCGTTCGCCGCCGCGTCCACGGCTGCGGCGTCCACAGCTGCGGCGTCCACGGCTGCGTTCATGGCGGGGGCCCCGGCGGTCTCGTCGTGCGCGCCGGGCTCCGTGCTGGGGTTCAGGGGCTGCTCAGACACAATGCCCCGATTCTACGGCGGGCGGACTCCACCCCGCCCCCTGCGCCTGAGCCAGCACCCGCCGGGCGATCTCCCGTCCCACCGGCAGCGCCGTGGCCAGTGCGGCGTCCGCGGGGGTGTGGAGCACGTGCACGGTGTGCGGGGCCTCACGGATCAGGAAGTCCTCGACCGGAGTGCCGTCGCCGTGCACCGCCTGGGCGCGCACGGCGGTGCGCGCCGGTCCCAGGTCCTCCTCGGTCACGTCGGGCAGCAGCCGCCGCAAGGAGGCCGCCACCACCGCCCCCGTCGAGCCCGCCCGGACCGCCCGGCCCGCCTGCCAGGGATGCCCGGGGTGCGCGTCCCGGGCGGTCCGCCCGATCACGTCCGTCCGCTCCGCCGGCACCACAGCACCGGCCCCGACGAGGCGCGCCCCGTCGCGGGCGTACCCCTCCGGCCGGCGCGCGGTCCGCCAGGAGGCGGGCCGGGTCAGCGCGGAGAGCAGTCCGCCGGGAGGGGCCGACGGTACGGGCCGCCCGGGCGCCGTCGCGCCGACCGGCCCCACGTGGACCGTGCCGTCGACGGACCGGACGACGCCCCGGACCAGCTGCGCCCCGAGGAACGGGTGCCCCGGGTGCGGCACCGGATGGACCACTCCGCGTACCAGCTCCGGTCTGCGCAGCTCGACGTACGTGTCCCGGACGGGTACGACGCGCACGCCGGGCTCGTCGCCCGCGAGCCGGGCCACCCGGTCGCTCCCGAGGCCCGCGGCGTTGACCAGGACCCGGGCGCGGACCACCGTCCCGTCCGCCGTGCGGGCGGCGACGCCCCAGGGCCGCCGGTCCACGGCGGTCACCCGGGCCGCGCACCGCACGACCGCCCCGGCGGCGGCGACCTCGCGCGCCAGCGCCGAGAGGACCCCGGCCGCGTCGCAGACGCCCGTGGTGGAGACCCGGATCGCCGCCTGACCGCGCACCCCGGGCTCGTACTCCGAGATCTGCGCCGGGCCCAGCTCGCGCACCGGCAGCCCGTGCTCCCGGCCGCGCTGCGCGAGGGCGTGCAGCCGGGGGAGCTCGGAGCGGTCGGTGGCCACGATCAGCTTCCCGGCGACGGTGTGGGCGATGCCGTGCCGGGCGCAGAACTCGGTCATCTCGCCGCCGCCGCGCGCGGCGAACCGGGCCGTGAGGGAGCTCCTGCGGTGGTGGACACCGCTGTGGATCAGCCCGCCGCCCGGTCCCGCGAGGTGTCCGGCGGGGTCGCGCGCCTCCTCCAGCACCGTGACCCGGGTGCCCGGCGCCGCGCGCGTGAGCGCGTACGCCGTCGCCAGACCGACGATCCCGCCGCCGATCACCAGCACGTCGCAGTCGTAGTCCGCGTGCGTCCTCATCACGCCACCTCCCACCCCGATAGTGCACTGACCCGCTGACAACCGGATCAAACCCCGGACGGGGCGGGGACGTGGCGCGGGTCGTGGCGGCCGGCGCGCGACGGGGCCGCGGGACGGCCCGCACCGGGCCGTCAGGCCGGGGCCACCAGCAGGGGCCGGGCCCGCTCGCGCAGCTCGGCGACGCGCGGTTCGTCCCCGTACGGTTCGAGGCGGTGCAGCAGATCGCGCACGTACTCGGTGGTCCGGGCGGACGAGATCCGCCCCGCGACCTCCACCGCGCGGGTCCCGGCGGCACAGGCGGCGTCGAGGTTGCCCGACTCCAGCTCGGCGACGGCCGAGACGACGAGCCGCAGCCCGTGCGAGCGGACGAACTCCTCGGTGGGCTTCGACAGCGCCAGCTCCGTGAACCTGCGCACCTGGCGGGGCGCCTTGAGGTCGCGGTAGCACTCGGCGGCGTCGGCGGCGAACCGGTCGTACGAGTAGAAGCCGAGCCACGAGGGATCGGCGTCCCCCGGCCTCGACCGCTCCAGCCAGCTCTCCGCACCGCGCAGCGCCGCCCCGGCCGCCGGGGCGTCCCCGGCCTTCGCGTGGGCGCGCGCCTCGACCAGCCGGAAGAAGCTCATCGTCCGGGCCGTCGCCAGACCCCGGTTGCGCTCGACCGCCGCCTGCGCGAGATCGACCCCCTCGTCGGCGAAGCCCCGGTACGTCGCCTGCAACGACATCGACGCCAGGACGTACCCGCCGAGCGGGACGTCGGCGGCGGCGCGGGCGAGCCGCAGCGCCTGGATGTAGTACCGCTGGGCGGCCTCCTGCTGGCCGGTGTCGAAGGCCATCCACCCGGCGAGACGCGTCAGTTCGGCGGAGGCGCCGAAGAGCGCACGCCCCACCTCGTCGCTGTACGAACCGAGCAGCAGCGGCGCCGCGTCCACCCGTAAGCACTCCGGAACCATCGACGAACGCCAGTCCCCGCCGCCGTACTTGGAGTCCCAGCGGCGCGCGTCCTGGGCCGCCTCGCGCAGTTTGGCGACGTCACTGTGGCCGACCCGCAGCGGCGAGGCGTCCGCCACGGACTCGGGGCCCGGCTGCACCGGGACCGTCCCGTGTCCGCCGGGCAGCGGCGGACCGCCCGTCGCCGGGCCCGCCGCGGGCGCCGGACGGGCCGCCGACGCGCCGCCGAGGAGCGCGGTGCGCGCCGCCGCCGGGTCCCGGGCGACCGAGGGGTCGGCAGGGGTTATCAGCCAGCGCGAGGCGGGCGTCGCGTAGGCGCTCACCGAGAAGGATCCCGCCAGCGACTGCCAGATGCCACCGCTGCCGCCGCGGCGCCCGGCGAGGTCCAGGCGGTACAGCTCCGTGGCGGAGCGCACCGCCTCGCCCACGTCGCGCGGGAAGGCGAGGCCGACCTCGGGCGCCGGGTCGGCGTCGGCGAGACCGATCTCGTGCAGCGGGACCGGCCGGCCCAGCTTGGCCCCGATCGCGGCGGCGATGAGATGCGGCGCCGCGCCCTGCGGCACCATGCCCTTGGCGACCCACCGGGCCACCGAGGTCTTGTCGTAGCGAAGTGTCAGCCCGCGCTGTGCTCCGAGGTCGTTGACCCGCCGGGCGAGCCCGGCGTTGCTGATTCCCGCGAGGGCGAGAACCGTGCCGAGCTTCTCGTTCGGCCCGCGTTGCTCCCTGGACATGCGCCACCCCTCGACACACAGACAGCCGCCGCGTCACCGGGGGCGGCGCGCGGCATTCGTACCGGGATCTCCTCGCGGCGGACTGCCGGAGGCCGGGCGCACACGCATGTGGCCGAGCCCCGAGGAATATGCCGCCGTGCTGAGACCATCGGTAAACCCAGCGTAGTTCTCCGCATCCCTACCGTTAAGGGGCATGGGTTCGGATGGCGGGAATGTGGCCCGCGCCGGGGGTCGTGCGGGTGCCGCCCGGGTGGCCCGAGGGGGCGGGGGAGGGGGCCGGATGTGCCCCGGCCGTGTGGCCGTGCGCCCGGCCGTGCGCTCTCGCCGGGGAGCTGTCGAAGCGCTTCCATGGACCCTGCGTGGGTCGGCCCGCCGCACTGGACTCGGCGGGCTGGGGGACACTGCCGCCCCATTCCCCGCGGGCGGCGGACCGGCCCGGGAGGTGCGCGCCATCTCCCGGGCCGAGCGCCGGACGGAGCCCCCGGGGGCCGGCCGCCGGGCGTGGGGGACGCCGGAGCCTTCGGGGCGCGCGCCGGGAACGCGCGCCGGACCGGAGTGCGGGACCGGGGCGCGGGGTGGCGGAACGGGGGTGCGGGCACGGGGTGGTACCGACGTCCCGTCCGGGAAGAATGGCTGATTATCGACGGTCGTCGATCCGCCGGAATCCACCGCGAGAGCGCTCCTCGGGTGGCTGGAATGCGCCTGAGGGTACGGCTCCGGAACCGCCTCGGCGATCCGGTGGAGGGCGCCCGCGGGGGCGCGCGGGGGCGTGAGGCCGCGCGAGGGCGGGTGCGGGTGCGGTACGGGGGTGTGGGCGGGTGCGCTGCGTGGGGCGTCGGCGGTCGCGCCGCGACCTCCGGCTCCAACAAGCGGAATATGTAGTTCCGTTGATGGGAGCGGCCCCGCCCGGGTCCTGCCCGAGACCCCCGGCTCATGCCAGGGGCGCATGCTCTTCCGGCGTGCGCCGCGCGTACCCCCTCCCGGTCGTCGCACTCGTGGCAGCATGTCCCGCAGCGGCGTTTCCACGGACCATGTGCGCCGTCAGTCCACAGCCTGTGGAGGCGGCGATGCGTTGGTTGGTGGGGTGGAGCAGTATCGCCGCGAGCTTCGGCACGGTCGGCGGGGTCAGCGCGGGCGGCGAGGGGCGCACGGTCCATCCGGTGGGCTCCCAACTCCTGTGGGGAGATCCCGATCCGCTGTGGGCGGTCGGCGACTGGCGTCCCGACGAGATCCGGCTCGTCGACGCCGCGACCACGGTCGGCGCACCCACCACGCGGCTCGCGGTACTCGGCTGCTGCGGGGCGACCGACGAGCAACTGCGCGTCGGACTCCTCTCCGCGCGCGGCGGCGCCCTGCGCCATCTCACAGCCTGGCCCGGCAGTTACACGGTCGTCGTGCAGATAGGACGCCGCATCACCGTCGCCGGGGACCTCGCCGGTGCCCGGCCCGTCTTCCACACCCCGTGGGCCGGCGGCACCGCGTACGCCACCGCCGCGCTGCCGCTCGCCGACCTCATCGAGGCCCAGCTCGACATCGGCCACCTGGCCGCCCTGCTCGCCTGCCCCGATACCCCGGAGGCCCTCGGCGACGGCACCCCGTACGCCGGTGTGAAGCGCATCCCGCCCGGCCACGCCCTCATCCTCCGGGAGGGCTCCCGCGAGATCACCGGGTACGAACCCGTCGCCTCCCTCGCCGTCGCCGCCCCGCAGGCCGACCCCGTCCACGCGGTGGAAGGCGTACGGGACGCCCTCGTCGAAGCCGTACGCGCCCGGCTCACCGCCCCCCGCCACGCCCCGGAGACCGGGCCGCAGGACCCCGGGCCCGTACCCGGCATGGGGCCCGCCGACCGCCGCGCCGCCCGGGGCCGGGGACCGGTCCCCGGCATCGGGGCCGACCTCTCCGGCGGCAGCGCCTCCGCGACCCTCGCCCTCCTCGCCGCCGGACTGCCCGGCCTCCCCGGTACGGTCCTCGGCCACGGCACCGGTGCGGGGGAGCGGCTCCTCGCCGTCACCTTCAACGACCTCACCACGCGCGGCGACGAGGACGAACTCGCCCGCGCCCGCGCCATCGCCGCCAACCCGCGCCTGCACCACGTGGTGGTCCCCGCGGGCGAGGAAGCCCTCCCCTACGCGGACCTCTCGGTGGAGAACGCGGTGATCACCGACGAACCGGCGCCCTCCCTCGTCGTCGCCGAACGCCACCGCCGCCGGCTCGCCGCGGGCAGCGCGGACCACCTGGTCGGGTACGGCGCCCGGCAGGTGCTCGACGCCCACCCGGCCCGCCTCGCCGACCTCCTCATGGACCGCCGCCGCCGCGACCTGATGAGACCCGTCGCGGCGCTCACCCGGGCCGAAGG
Source organism: Streptomyces sp. NPDC060184 (assembly GCF_042728795.1). Classification (NCBI taxonomy): domain Bacteria; kingdom Bacillati; phylum Actinomycetota; class Actinomycetes; order Kitasatosporales; family Streptomycetaceae; genus Streptomyces; species Streptomyces sp. NPDC060184. The sequence goes on along the minus strand of NZ_JBHWYX010000001.1, from coordinate 11,256 downwards.
CGCCCTCGCGCACTCGCTGTTCGTCCCGCTCGCGGTCTACCGGGCCGCCCGCCGACTGGCCCGCACCTCCTACCGCACCGGCCTGGAGACGGCCGCCGGACTGCTGCCCGAGGCCAATCGGTACCCCGCCGGCCCCGACGGACCCGGCAGTGGCAGCACCCCCGCCGACGCCTCACTGGCCGCCCTCACCTGGTCCCGGCCCGGACCCGCCGCGCGCTGGCTCACCGGGGAGGCGCTCGCCCAGGTGGCGGTCCGGCTCCAGGAAGCGGCGATCCGCCCCACCACCGCGCAACGCCCGGGCCAGGCCAGGGCGGGCGCAGCCCTCGCCCGTGCCGCCGCCGGCCACCGCATCCTGGAACAGGCCGCCGACATCCGCAGCCAGCGACTGCACGCGCCCTTCCTCGACAACCAGGTCGTCCGGGCGGCCCGCGCCCTGCCCGAGTCGCTCCGGGTCCAGCCGGGCGCGCGCGCCGCGATTCTGCGCCGGGTCCTGTCCGGCGCGGGCATCCACGAACTGCCCACCGGCTGGGGTGCCCCGTCGGTGGCGCGGTCGACGGAGGCGAACCGCACCGGACTCCGCCTGGCGCTCCCCGAGTTGATGGACCTGTTCGACGCCCCGCTGCTCGCCGACGCCGGACTGATCGAGGCCCGCGTGGTCCGCAAGGCGCTGCGCGCCGCCGCCGGCGGGGAACCGCTGCCGCTCGACGGGCTCGCGGACCTCGCCTCCACGGAACTCTGGCTCCGCCGCCTGCTGAGCCGCCGGGGCACCTGCTGGACCGGGACGGCGGCACCGCGCAGCCGGGCCGTCGCGGGAGGCGTCCTCCCGGTCGCGCGCCGCTCGCTCCAGGCGTGAGCGCCGCTGGCTGGGCCGGGGGAGGGCTCTCGGGCGGCGGGGTCGCGTGAGCGGTGCCGTAAGCGGTTCCTCGTGGGTGGCGGTGCGCGCGTAGGCGGGGCCGTGTGAGTGGCGGTGCGCGTGAGCGGTGTCCCGCTACCGGCAGGTGAACCGGGAATCGGCCCAGTCGGCCATGGTCACCCCGCCGAACGGCCGCGCGGACTCGACGACCAGGCGCACCGCCGTCAGCCCGTCCAGCGCAACGCTCACCGGTACGGCGGGGGAGCCCGCCCGCACGGTCCCGGAGGTCCACAGCACCGCGCCCCCGCCGTCTCCGTCCTCACCGCCTTCGCCGCTGAGGACGGAGAAGCGCACCGCGCCCAGGCCGAGCGCCAGGTCGTCGATGCCGGCCATCGCCTCGTAACGGGTGCAGCGCCCGTCCAGCCGGACGACCACCGACGAATGGCCGCTCACCGTCACGCCGTGCGCGTACGGGGTGGAGGCGATCGACAGATTCCCGCGCTGCCAGATCGGGCTGCTCCCGCGCAGCTCCACCGCCGGCCCGGACCCGTCGTCCAGGAGGTCGTAGCGCAGCTCGCTGAACCGGTAGACCTCGGGTGCGGGCGCCTTCGGTGCGGGCTCCTCGGTGGGAGGGGGGGAGGGCTCCGGAGCGGGAGGCTCCTCGGCGGGCGGCGTGGGCGACGGCGTACGCGGAGCGGGCGCGGCCGGGGGCGAGGGCCTCGGGGCGGGCGGGGACGGCGAGGGAGTCGGCGCGGCCGTCGGGGACGGCTCCGGCGTGACGGCCGGCGAGGGCGCTGGGGGCGGTGGCGTCGGAGCGGGCGGCTCGGGGGAAGGCGCGACGGACGGGACCGAGGCCACCGCCACCGGGGGCTTCGCCACCGGCTCCGGCTGGTCGTCGCCGGCCAGGGCCCACACCAGTCCGGCTGCCGCCGCGATGGCCACCGTGGCCGCGACGCCCACCTTGACGGGCGCGCCGAGCCCCTCCGCCGCAGCGCCTCCGGCCGCCGAGCCACCACCGGTGCCGCCCGCCGCCGCGCCGCCCGCCGAGGCCGCGCCGGTGGCTGCGCCCGTGGCCGTGCCGGTGGCCGCCGTGCCGGTCCCGGTCGCGGCGGCTGCCGCCCCGGCTCCGGCGAGGCCCAGCGTGCCGCCCGCCACGACCCCCGCCGCCTTGAGCGAGTACGCGGCGGCGAACCAGCCGATGACGGCGATCGGCAGCAGCGCGGGAATCCCCGCGTTGACCTGCTGCAACTCACCCGCCGCCAAGCGGCACTTGGCGCACTCGTCCAGGTGCTTGCGGAGTCCGCGCTCCGCCCGCGTCCGCAGCCCGCCCCGCGCGTACGCGCCGAGCCGGTCGGCGTACCGCGCGCAGTCCCCGCCCGCCACCAGGGCCTGGCTGACGTGCGCCTGGAGGTAGGCCTGCTTCAGCCCCTCCCGGGCCCGGCCGGCGAGCACCGCGGTGGCGTTGGCGGACAGCCCGAAGAGCGGGGCGATCTCGCTCGGCGATTCCTCCTCCACGGTGGTGTGCCAGAGCACGGCCTGCCAGCGCTCCGGCAGACTGCGGAACGCCTGCAGGGCCATGGACTGCTCGGCCTCGTGCATCGCGCGGACGTCGGCGCCCAGGTCGAGGGTGTCGTCGTCGGACAGCTCGGAGGTACGCGCCGCCCCGGCGGCGAACACCGCGAAGTCGTCGACCAGATGCTCGCGCTTCGCGCTCTTCGTCCAGGCGGCGGCGACGTGCCGGACCGCCGTCATCAGATAGGCGCGGACAGCTTCTTCGGGCCCCTTCCCGCCACGTACCGCCTGAAGGGTCCGGGTGAACACCTCGGCCGTCAGGTCGTCCGCGGTGTGCGCGTCCCGGCAGCAGCTGCGCGCGTAGCGTCGGACGGCGCCGGAGTGGCGCCTGAACAACTCCTCGTACGCCCGGTCGTCACCGGACCGCATGCCCCTGATCAGCTCGGCGTCCGAGACGGTGAGCCCGGTCGCGGCACCCCGCCCCGTGCGCTGCGAGGGTACGGACCAGGGGCCGGGCAGCACCGTGCCGCCACCGCCACCGCTCTCCGCCGGAGCTTCCCCACCGTGCTCCGGCAGAACTGACGCGCCCGGTGCTCCCGGCTCCCGCCGTACGCCCGGCTCGCCCGCGTCGGGAGTTCCCGTCACCGACGGGCCGTCGACCGACGGGCTGGTCCCCGACGGGCCCGCTCCCGGTGAGCCGCTGCCGGACAGCCTGTCCTTGTCGCCCTGCGGGGGGACCTGGGCCCGGCGTGGCGAGGGGACCGTCCCTTCCTCGGCGCCGCCCTCGGCCGAGACGCCGTCGAGCGGCTCCTCCCGCGTGCCGTCACCGCTCATCGCGGAAGCCCCCGTACCTGGCGTGAACCCGATTCCGGGCAACACTGCCACACGGCCCTTGCGCAGCGCGCTGGTTCAGCCCCACCTTCCACTCGTCCGGGGTGTCCGACCGAATGGAAGCGCGAGAGGTCATCCGAACGGGACGGGCCCGTCTCCGGCCGGCCGGAGACCTCCGCAGGCCGTCACCCGCACCCGTCGGCTCAGCTCACCCGCAGGCTGGCGCACCGGCTCACCGACAGGCCGGGCGCACCCAGGCAGGCCGGTTCACCAAGGAGCCAGGCTCACCGGCAGGCCGCGTCACCGCCTCACCGGCGGACCGGCGCACTGGCGGACTGGCGCACCGGCCCACCGGACCGCTTCCTCTCCCTCACGCTTCCGCTCACCGTCACTTTCACGCGGGCCGCGAACGCAGTCCTTCCAGCAGGATGTCGAGCAGCCGTGCCGAGGCGGCGGACTGCTGGGCCGGGTCCGGCAGAGAGGGTGCGGAGGTGGCGATCACCAACAGGACGTCGGCCACCGTCACATCGGCGCGCAGCTCACCGGATTCCCTGGCCCGCTCCACGAGTCTGCCCACGACGTCGAGCAATTCGCCCGTACCCGAGCTCTCTTCGTCCGCCGGTCCTTCCGTGTGCCGCGGCGCCGGGCGGAGCTCCGCCGAGGCGGCGAACTGCCGCTGCTGCGGAACCCGCGTCCCGTCCCCACCGTCCCCGGCGGCTCGGAGCACCTCTTCGTCCTTCGAAGAGGCCTCGACGCGCAGCACCTGCGGCGGCAGCAGCCTGCCCGCTCCGGACGCCACCGACGTCCGGAGGAAACGGGAGAGCGCGGACCAGGCCTCGTCCTCCTGGCCGAGCGCGGCGCGTGCCTGCTCCGTCAGCCGAGCCGTCTCGGCCTCGGCTATTCGCCGTACCAGGACGTCCTTGCTGGGGAACCGGCGGTAGACGGTCCCCACGCCGACCCGTGCGCGGCGGGCCACGTCCTCCATCGGGGCGCCGTAACCCAGTTCACCGAAGACCTCCCGCGCCGCGCGCAGGACGTGCTCCAGATTCCGCTGCGCGTCCACGCGGAGCGGCGCCGAACGAGCCGGCGTCCCCACGGCGGAACCAACCGGCGGACCGGTCACCGGCCCTGCCGTCGGCACGGCGGCCGAACCGATCGACGCGACGACTCCGCCGGTCGTCCCCGGGCCGGAGTCCGCTCCGCCGGCCGGGCGGGACGACTCGACGACGGCGAGCCCTCCCGATGTGCTGAGCCGTGCGACGGCCTCGGCCGAGGTCGGGACGGCAACGTGCCCATGCGAATCCTGAATGTGCATGACTTCCCCCGGTTATGACGTCTCCCCCCGGAGACTTCCCCACCATGTGGACCGGAGAAGAGGAGTGTCGAACTTCCCCATCCCCCACCCCGATCGGCTACGAACATAGTTGAGCGGGGGGCAATTCAGAAGGGGCAGTTCCGCACGGAGCGCCCCTCGATCGGAGCAAGGACCCGATCGTTCCTGTTTCCGCCCTTGCGCGCGCCCCCTCCTCCCCCGCCTGACCTGCGGGACTGCCCCCTCATACCTGACGGGTCGTGAGCCCGCGCGCCGGAGCTTGGCGGTCACACAATTTGCGGGGCCTGTGGACAAACTCGCGACTCCGGTGCGTCATGGGGTGGTGATGGCTCCAGAATCCCGGGGAACGGCCCCCGGCAGCAGGCCAGGTGTGCGCATTCTCGTCGTGGGCGGGGGCTACGTCGGGATGTATACGGCGCTGCGCCTCCAGAGGAAGCTGAAGCGCGGGCTGAGGAGCGGCGAGGTCGAGATCCTGGTCGTCACGCCCGACCCCTACATGACGTACCAGCCGTTCCTCCCCGAAGCGGCGGCCGGTTCCCTCTCGCCCCGGCACGTCGTCGTACCCCTCCGCCGCGTCCTGGGACGATGCCGCATCGTCATCGGCGAGGTCCACCGCATCGACCACGCGGAGCGGACCGCCACCGTGACCACCCTCGCCACCGGGAGGCACGGCGACGGTGCGGTCGAGATGCCGTACGACGAGCTGATCCTCGCCCCCGGCTCCGTCGCGCGGACGCTCCCGGTCCCCGGGCTCGCCGAGTCCGGCATCGGTTTCCGGACGGTGGAGGAGGCCATCGGGCTGCGCAACCACGTCATCGAGCAGATGGACATCGCCTCGGCCACTCGCGATCCGGCCCTCCGCGAAGCGGCGCTCACCTTCGTCTTCGTCGGCGGCGGGTACGCCGGGGTGGAAGCACTCGCCGAACTCGAGGACATGGCCCGCTACGCCGCGCGGTACTACCACAACATCCGGCCCGACGACCTGAGATGGATTCTCGTCGAGGCGACCGGGCGCATCCTCCCGGAGGTCGGTGAGGCCATGAGCACGTACGCCGTGCGGGAGTTGCGCGGACGCAACGTCGACGTACGTCTCGACACCCGTCTGGAGTCCTGCGAGGACCGCGTCGCCGTGCTGAGCGACGGCTCCCGCTTTCCCACCCGCACGCTCGTCTGGACGGCCGGGGTGAAACCCGCGCCGCTCGTCGCCGCCACCGGCTTTCCGGTCACCGAACGGGGCCGGCTGCGCTGCACCGCCGACCTCAGGATCGCCGGTACCCGGCACGCCTGGGCCGCGGGCGACGCGGCGGCGGTCCCCGACGCGACGGTGCCGGACCCGGACGCCGTGACCGCGCCCAACGCCCAGCACGCCGTCCGCCAGGCGAAGGTCCTGGCGGGCAACGTCGTCGCCGCTCTCGAAGGGCGCCCGCTCACCGACTACCGGCACGCGTACGCCGGCTCGGTGGCCTCCCTCGGCCTGCACCGGGGGGTCGCCCACGTCTTCGGGCGGAGGCTGAAGGGCTATCCGGCCTGGTTCCTGCACCGGGCGTACCACCTCAGCCGCGTACCGACCTTCAACCGGAAGGCGCGCGTCCTTGCCGAATGGATCCTGTCCGGGCTCTTCACCCGCGAGATCGTCTCCCTCGGGTCGCTGGAGCATCCCCGCGCGGAGTTCGAGCTGGCGGCCGGGGGTGCGGGCCCCCACCGCACCCCGCCTCCCCGCAGGCCCTCCGGCACCGGCGACGCACCCCACGAGCCCCACGAGCCCCACGAGCCGCCGGGCTGACCGCCCGCCCCCGACGTACGGGGCCACCCGCCGTCCCCCGTTCCGGGGAGGCGTGAGATCCCGTCGTACCGATGCCGGACGGGCGCCCTACCGCACCGGTACGAACACGAGCCCGCCCCCTGTGCGGCCCGGGAACGCCCGAGGCAGGCGCATGCGTCACCCCGTCCGGAAGCTCCGGGCGGACGGACGTGCCGCGGACCCGTACCGACGGCCGAATGACGACTGTCAGTACGCTCCGTCACACTGGACGTGTGACCATAGGTACGTCCACATCTGCACAGAGTGACCCGGTCGACCGCGACCAGAGGTGAACGCCGACCTGACCCCCGGCGGCCACCGACGCGGCCACCGGTGAACCGCGACGCCGCATCGACAGCACGATCAGGCCCTGCCGTGATTCCCCGGGCCGCGTCCCCGCCTGACCCCGGCCGAGGACGCGGAACCGGTCGCGGCGGACGTGAGAGCACCGGCGCACCGCCGCGCGGCCCACGACGTGGCGGACGCGGAGCAGAGACGCAGCAGAAGCAGCCAGCCCGAGCGGACCAGACCGACACACGAGGCCAGAGATACGTGAACTTCACGCGCTGGAGCGCCCGCTTTCCCGGAACGCAGCGTCGCGCCGCCGCCCGGGACGACCGCGGTTCCGTCCCCGCCGCCCGGGCCGAGTACGCGCGGTCACAGGGCCCCGCCGCGCCGGCGGACGCCGCCGTGACGCAGACCCCCGACGAGCCGTCGCCCACCGGCCCGCCGCAGGGACCCGACGCCCCGTCCGGCGCTCCGTCCGGCGGCACCCCCGCCGGTGCGTCCGACGCCGTGCCGGTCCTCGACGACCTGCCCGCCCGCGAGATCCTCGGCCGGCTCCCCGCGCCCGTGGCGCTGTTCCAGGGCCCCGACCACCGGGTGGCGTACGTCAACGCCGCCTACGAGACGGCCTTCGGCCCCCGCACGTGCGGAACGGCCGCGGCCGAGGCCATGCCCGAGCTGGCCGAACTCAGCGTGCTGCCCCTGATGGACCAGGTCCTGCGCAGCGGAACCCCGCGCACGGTCAAGTCGCGCCGGACGCTCGGCGGCGCCTCGTACACCGTGACCTGCACCCCCGTCGCCCCCTGGGGCACCGACGGCACCGACGGCACCGAGGCCGCGGACGGCGGGACGCGCGGCGGGGTGCTGGTGCACGCCGCCGACGTCACCGACCACGCCGAAGCCGCCGAGCGCCTCCGCACCAGCGAGCGCCGCCACCGCGAGATGGCCGTCACCCTCCAGCGCTCGCTGCTTCCGCAGGAGCTGGAGCAGCCGGACGACCTCAGGATCGCCGCGACCTACCAGCCCGGCGGCACGGACGCGGCGGTCGGCGGCGACTGGTACGACGTCATCACCCTCGGCGCCGGCCGTACAGCCCTCGTCATCGGCGACGTGATGGGCCGCGGGGTCCGCGCCGCCGCCGTCATGGGCCAGCTGCGCACGGCGGTGCGCGCGTACGCCCGCCTCGACCTGCCCCCGCACGAGGTGCTCCAACTGCTCGACGGTCTGGCCGCCGAGATCGACGCCACCCAGATCGCCACCTGCGTCTACGCGGTGCACGACCCCAACGAGGGCCACCTCGTCTTCGCCTCCGCCGGGCACCTGCCGATCCTCGTGTCCGACGAGGACGGGACCGTGCGCGTGGCCGAGGACCCGACCGGTCCCCCGCTCGGTACCGGCGGCTGGATCCACACCTCCGGCACGATCGCGCTGCCGCCCGGCTCGACCGCCGTCCTCTACACGGACGGCCTGGTGGAGCGCCGCAGCGAGGACATCGACGAGGGGGTGGCCGCGCTCGGCCGGGCGCTGTCCGGTGCGAAGGGATCGCCGCAGGTCGTCTGCGACCGGCTGATCCGCTCCCTCGGGGTGACCGCCGAGCACGACGACGACGTGGCGGTCCTGGTGGTCCAGCATCCCGCCCGCAAGGGCGCGGACGCGGAGCTGTTCCACAACGCCTCGCTCGACCTGCTCGGGGGAGTGGAGGCGGCGCCGCGCGCCCGCGCCTTCGCCACCGGGGTGCTGACCTCCTGGCGCTTCCCGGACGAGCTGCGCGACCGCGGGGTGCTCGCCGCGAGCGAGCTGGTCGCCAACTCGCTCCAGCACGGCACCCCGCCGACGCGCCTGGGACTGCGGCGCACCGACCGGCGGCTGATCATCGAGGTGACGGACGGGGACGACCACCTGCCGCGCCGCCGGAGAGCGGAGCCCGGGGACGAGTCGGGGCGCGGCATCGCGATCGTCGCCGCGGTCGCCACGTCCTGGGGGAGCCGCCGCACCCCCGGTGGGGGCAAGGCCGTCTGGTGCGAGTTCGCGCTGCCCCGATGACGGCCGCGGACCCGCCTCCCCGGGACGTCCGCGCCTCTCCGTACGGCCGGGCTCCGTCAGACGGTCGCGGCCGGTACGGGAACGGCGCTCTCCGGCACGGACACCGCGACCACCCGTGAGTGCACGGCGAGCGAGGGCTGGTCCTGCACGGCGGTGAGCCGTCGGCCCAGCCGCAGCGCCAGCACCGTGATTCCGAGCGACACCACGACGAACGTCACGATGTACGGGGCGTGCAGCGAGGCCCCCATCGGACCGCCGACGGCAGGTCCGACCGCCAGCGCGAGCTGCTTGCAGAGGGCGAAAGCCGAGTTGTACTGCCCGACCATCGACTCCGGGGCCAGGTCGGCGACCAGCGGGGCGACGGTCGGCGACAGCATCGACTCGCCGAGGCCGAAGAGGGCGTACGTCGAGATCATCGCGGCCGTCGCCATCGTCTGGCTGCCATGCCCGAGGCCCGCGTAACCGGCCACGACCCAGGCGAAGGCCCAGATCAGGCCGACTCCGGCGATCACGCGGCTGCGCTTGCGCCGCTCCACCAGCCGCAGCACGACGAACTGCGCGACGACGATGGCGGCCGTGTTCGCGGCCAGCGCCAGCCCCAGCGTCGACGGCTCGATGCCGGCCGCCTCGGTGCCGTACGCAGCGAGCCCCGACTCGAACTGGCCGTAGCAGGCGAAGAACACCACGAAGCCCAGGACACAGAGCTGGACCATGGCCCGGTGCGACACCATCGCCCGCAGCCCGCCCGGTCCGGCGGCGGTACGGACCCCGTCGACGGAACGGGACACCGCGGGGACGTGGGGCAGCCGCACGGTGCTCACGACGGCGCCGAGCACCAGGAACATGACGGCCTCGACCACGAACAGCAGGGTGAACGTACCCGGCCGGTCCGTGTCGACGATCTGCCCACCGACCAGCCCGCCGATGCCCATGCCCAGGTTCTGCAGGAAGAACTGCATGGCGAAGGCGCGGGTACGGGTCGTGCTGGTGGACGAGCGGACGAGCAGGGTGGCCAGCGCCGGCTGCATCACGGCGGCACCCGCGCCGAGCACGGCGGCCGACAGCACCGCCGTCGTCACCCCGCCCGCGAAGCCGAGCGACGCGACACCGGCCGACGCCACGACCGAGGCGCCCATGAGCACCGGAAGCGGACCGCGCCGGTCGATGACCCGTCCGGTGAACGGAAGGACGACCAGTGCCGCCATGGCGAAGACCGCCAGCACGACTCCCGCCGTACCGGCTCCCAGACCCCGTACCTGCGCCACGTAGACGTACAGATACGGAACGGTGAACCCCGTGCCGAACGCGCTCAGCGCGCTCCCCAGCTGGATCCGCCGCAGCGCTGCGCCCATCTCCCTGGTCACACTCACCTACCCCACGATCACGGGGCAGCAGAGTCTGCCCCCGAACTACACAGACTCGAAGACTTTAACACTAAAGTTAGAACTTCAACAATGAACCTCGAAGGACTTCGAAGGGTGTGGACTTGCGTGCGATACTGCCCGCCATGTCCGAAACCACCGAGCTGGATCCCGACGAGCCGAGCCTCGACGAGCAGATCGCTGCCTACCAGCGCGAATTCAGCGACCTGGACCCGCAGGTCGAGCAGGTCGTCTCCGCCCTGGGCCGGCTCAACCGCCGGATGAACGTCGCGTACGGCAGACAGCTCGCGGCCCTGGGCATCAGCAACGCCGAGTGGGAGGTCCTCAAGACCCTCGTGCTCGTCGGCAGCCCCTACCGCCTCGGCCCGGGCGAGCTCGCCAAGCGCCTCGGGCTCACCCCCGCCGCCATGACGCACCGCATCGACCGCATGGCGGCCGAGGGCCTCGTCACCCGCGACCGGGACGAGAACAACCGGGTACGCGTCATCGTGGAGGTCACCGACGAGGGCCGTGCGAAGTGGCTGGAGGCGATGCGCATGGCGACCGTCTTCGAGGAGGACGTCCTCCAGGACCTCTCCGGTGACGAACGCGGAGTCCTCAGCGATCTCCTGATCCGACTGCTGCGCCGGGTGGAGGACACCCAGCCGGACGCGGACGGCCGGCTCACCGACCTCTCCTGAGCCTGCCGGGGAGCCCTCCGGGACGCGCCGTGGCGGTGCTGTCGCCGAGCCTGCGCGGCTCCGTCGAGTCTTCGCGGGCCGGGGTTGACACGGCACCCCCCGATCCGTAAAGTTCTCCGAGTTGTCAAGGGGCCGGAAGGTTCCGGGGCAGCCGATCCCGCCGCGGACAGCGGCAACCAAACTCTGTACGAACTCCCACTCGGGATAATTTCGGCATGCCGGAATTCATTTCGAAGGCCCGATTATGAGCCGCCGGGAGGAACCGCTAGAGTTTGGGACGTCGGAAGGGCCCGCAACGGCCCGGAGGACAAGCCCGCTGACTGGGAATCAGGCCCGAAAGGATCTGATAGAGTCGGACTCGCCGGAAAGGGAAACGCGAAAGCGAAGAACTGGAAAGCGAAAACCGCTTGACCCGCTTCGACCGGGAATCGGACACGAAACAGTCTGATAGAGTCGGAAACGCAAGAACGAAGGGAAGCGCCCGGAGGGCCCCGGTGAAACGGGACCGAAGGAAGCGTCCGTTCCTTGAGAACTCA